>JBJTIV010000273.1:0-6562 GCA_046095145.1 Planctomycetaceae bacterium | reverse complement strand
CCTTCCACCCGGGTTGCCGGGCACGCATGCAGGAGTGACCGTCCGTGAAATCCTATCACAGCCCCCGCCCCGATCCCCGTGCGCCGTGGCGACGCCGTCTCGTGGTCGTCCTCGCGACCATGGGCTGCTTCTGGCTGGTCGGCAGCCGGGGACTCGCCGCGGCAGCGGAGACCGATCCGACGAAGACGGCTCCCGCCAAGGCCGCCGTCGCGGCCTTCCTCGACGCCGTGAAACGCGGCGACGATGCGACCGCACGCGGGCTGCTGACGAAGGTGGCCCGCGCGAAGACAGAGGAACTGGGCATATCCGTGGCGCCGCCGGTCGCCGACACGGCCACGTATGCGGTCCGGGAGTGCGAGATCGTCGGTGAGGCCGGGGACGTGGCCCACGTGGCCACGGTCTGGACCGACGTCGAGGCCGACGGCTCGCAATCGAGCGAGAACGTCATCTGGGTGGTCCGCCTCGATCCCGAAGGCTGGCGGGTGGTGGGCATGGCGCTGCGGGTGTTCGACGACATGCCGCCGCTGCTGCTGAACTTCGAGGATCCCGACGACATGGTCGCGAAGCAGGAGATGGTCGCTGCGGAACTCGAGCGGCGCTCCCGCGAGCCGGCTCAGCCACAGTCGCCCGCCGCGCGGACGGCAGACGGCCAAGGGCAGGCCACGGGGGCAAGGCGGTAGCCGAACGGCCGCACGATCGCCGGCCGGGCCGCAGGCTGCTGCGACGTCCGGGCGGGGACCCACGGTGATCCTGTCACCGCTGCGGCCAGGACCCGAGTGGCGGCCTCCATAAGGTCCGGAGGCCGCGATCGGGAGGCCGCAAAATCGGCCCTGTTTCCCCAGTTTTCCAAGGTTTATTGACAGAGACCGCCAGGCTGATACTTTTCCCGCAGTTTTTTCCCCACACGCATTTTCCGAGCAATCGCTACATTGTGCCGCGAGCCAAGGCTGCCGGGACCCCGGCGGCGGCGGCCGGCGGATTCGAACTTCGGTGTGCTGCGGTCCGGTAGCCGTCCCGGATCGGTGTCCAGTTCGTGACGGCTGCAGGGACGCACGGTGCGTCTGTCCTTTTCTTGGAGGTTCTCATGAAGCGTTTTCCCACGATTGTTGCGATGTTCTTCGCGCTCGTCGTCGTCGGCCTCGTGGCCGCCGAGTCGGCTTCGGCTGCCGGCCGGTGCTGCCGTCGTGCCCGCGGCTGCTGTGAGCCGACCTGTGCGGCCACGTGCTGCGACGCCGGCCCGTCCTGCGCTGCGGTTGGTTCGGGCTGCTGCGAGCCGAGCTGCGGCGTTGCCCGTCGTTCGTGCTGCCGCACTCGGGCCGTCCGTTGCCGCCGCGCTCGCGGCTGCTGCGGTGCGGGCTGCGTCGGTGGCGGCTGCGAGCCGGGCTGTGGCGCCGGCGGTTGCGTCGGCGGCGGTTGCGATCCGGGCTGCGGCGCCGGTGCGGGCTGCGTTGACCCGGGCTGCGGCGCTGGGAACGGCTGCGTCGATGGCGGCTGCGTCGGCGGCGGTTGCGCCGGCGGCGGCGTGATCTCGGAGGCCGTGGGCGTTCCGACCGAGGCTCCGGCCGCTCCGGCCGCCCCGGCCGCGACCTGAATCCGGGCTCGCGACAGCCTCTCGGGCTGACAATCAGGCCGGGCCTTCCCTCGGGCAGGCCCGGCTTTTTTCATGGGTTCGCGGGAGTCAGGGAGCGGTCGAATCCAGACCGCGACCGGGGCCGGACCGCAGCCGCTCCCTGAGCCGCCGCGGAGGCGGAGGCCGGGAACCGTTTTCCTCCGCCGCCCGGCGTTCGGCCCGCCGCTTGGCCACTTCGTCGAGCAGCTCGCCGACCAGGTCCACGATCACCTCGGCGGTGTCGCCGGTCGTCGACGGCCCCTGCTCGCCGCCCGACCCTGCGGTCGACCCGCCGGATCGCAGCCGCTCGACCAGGTCGCCCACGAACTCACCGGCCGCCTGGCGGATCGACCCGTCGAACACGACCCGCGGCTCCCCGAGCACCCCCTGGATGCCGACCGAGATCGACTTCCCGGCCAGGGCCGCGACCACCGGCCTGTCGCCCGGCAGGTCCGCCGGGATCGGCAGCTCCAGCCGCAGGTCCAGCGCCCCGTCGTCGAGCCCCACGGTGCCCGCCGAACGGATGTCGAGCCGCAGCCCGGGCTTCGCCAGCGGCACGCCGAACTCGAGCCCCTCGTGCCACACCCGGCGGTCGGCCATCCGGAAGGCCACGCGCGACTCGTCGGCGATCCGCACGTCCGGCGGCACGGGCAGCCGCACCGGCAGCGATGCCAACAGGTTTTCCACGAGCGGTCCCGGTCCCACCACGACCTCGTGCAGCGTGAGCGCGCCCGACACCCTGCCGTCGCCGGGCCGACCCACCGGCAGTACGGCGCCCTCGATCGTGAGCGAAAATCGCCCGCCGCTGCGGGTGGCCCCGGCGAGCACCGGCGCGATGTAGGCGAGCACTCCTTGCGCGACGGCCGGCTCGAGCCGCGCGTCGGCGAGCAGTTCCACGGGCTCGATCGTCCACTCGCTGCCCGCACGATCGGTGGCCGGCGCCAGCGTCGCCCGCACGTCGATCGGGTCGCTCTGCCAGGCCTCGGGGCTCCACGGGCCGGCGATCCGCACGAGCGCGTCGTCCACCTCGAGCCGCAGGCGGATCGGACTGTGCCGCGGCGGGCGCCGAGCGGACGGTTCCTCGGGTTCCGGCGTCGGTCGCACCAGCCCGGATAGATTCGACCGCCGCCGGTCGTCGAAGACGACGTCGGCCTCGAGGCCCGTGACGCGCACGGTCCCGAGGTCGCCGAACGACGCCAGGATCGCGGCGAGCCCGTTGCCGATCTCCACCCGCGCGATCGCCAGCGGCGCGCGGGCCCCGTCGCGGGGCGTCAGGCGGACTCCCTCGAGCACGATCGGGCCCAGCCAGCCGATGCGGACCGACTCGAAGGTGACGTCGCCCTCGAGTTCGGGCACGGCCTGGGCCACGAGCCGCGACAGCCGCGCCGGATCTGCCAGCAGCCGGGGAGCGCAGGCACCGCCGACGGCGGCGACGAGTGCGGCGACCGCGACGGGCACCCGCCACCGTGCGGCGTGCCTCCCGGGCGTCGCGTCGGGAGGCTGATCGTCCCGCGTGGTGGTCGTGTCCGCGGAGTCGTTCATGAGCGTCGAGTCACCAGCCCGGCCCAGGTTCTACCGGCCACCATTCTACGCGCGCCGCCCCCGCGCGCGGTTGCGTTCGGTCGTCGCCCGGCTACGATTCGGAGAGGTGCGGCAGCCGGCGGGACATCCGCGGCCGACGCCGCCGATCGCGGGCGTAGCTCAGTTGGTAGAGCGCTAGCTTCCCAAGCTGGATGTCGAGGGTTCGAGTCCCTTCGCCCGCTGTTCTTCTTTCGCCGGAATCACGGGGCCCATGACACGGTGCGTGACCGCCCTCTGGCTCCTGCTCGCCTTGTTCGCAGCGCCGCCCGCGGGCTTCGCGGCGGACCCTTTTCGGGGCGCCGATCCGACGTGGAGCCTGCTGCATGAGCCCGCGATCGAGCAGGAACTGAGGCTCTCGCCGGCCCAGAGCCGGCAGTTCCGCGGCCTGCTGGACGAACTCGATGCGACGTTCTTTCCGCTGCGCAATCAGCCGCACGACGAAGGGAGCACGCAGGCGGCAGCGATCCTGGCACAGGCCGCGAAGCGTCTCGAAACGCTGCTGACCGAGGCCCAGTTTCGTCGCTTCGCGGAAATCCACGTCAGGGTCCTGGGACCCGGGGCTCTGCTTCAGGATGGTATCGCGGGACTGATGGGCTACACGCCGGAGCAGCGGGAGCAGCTCACCAAGGTGGTCACCGAAACGCTTGTCGCGACCCGGGAACTGGAGGCTCGAGTCGCCAAGGGAGAGCCGCGGAAGCCTCTGGAGCAGCAGTACGCCGACCTCAAGCAGGAGGAACTGCGGGCCGTGACAAGAATCCTGACGCCCGCTCAGGAGTCCGTCTGGCGAAAGTCGCTCGGCCGCGACTTCGACATGACCAGACTCGGGCGGCCGATCTACAGGGCTCCGGAAATCGTCGACTCGGGTGAATGGCTGAATTCGGAGCCGCTGACGCTCGCGTCACTGGCCGGCAACGTGGTCGTCGTGCACTTCTACGCGTTCGGCTGCATCAACTGCATCCGCAACTACCCGACGTATCTGGAGTGGTGCGAGAAGTTCCGCGACACGAACGTGGTGATCCTCGGCATCCACACGCCGGAGACGAGTGCGGAGGAAGACTCCGCCGCCGTGAAGACCAGAGCCGAGGATGCCGGGTTCAGGTTCCCCGTGTTGATCGACAACACGAAGGCCAACTGGAACGCGTGGGGAAACGCCATGTGGCCGTCCGTTTATCTCGTCGACAAGCGCGGCTACCTGCGGTACTTCTGGCCCGGGGAACTCAAGTGGGATGGAGCGACCGGGGATGAGTGGATGGGCGCTCGGATAGACGAGCTGCTCGCCGAGCCCGAGCAATCGTCACCCGCCGACTCGTTTCCGCGTCGACGGTAAGGCCGGCGACCCGCACCCGGCGATGCCCGGCTCCGCCAGCACGGCCTTCGCTCACGGGGTCTTGAGGCGGTCTGTGCGGGGAGCCGTTTTCGGGCCGCGAATGGCCGTGTTTATGATGTGGTACAACACGCGTCCTTCCACGTCCGGCGACTGACGATATGCGACACCCACTCGTGCTCGTGACGCGGCTCGCGATCGGGCTGGGTTCTCTCACGCTGGGGGTCGTCCGCGCCGAGGAAGCGGGCGGTGCCGAGGCATCGACCGCGGTCGCCGCTGCGACGGAGCAGCCCGGCGGACGGCTGCCGCCGCGGCCGGAGCGTTCGGCGGAGGACCGGCAGCGGCTGGCCGCCGAGCTGCGGGCGATGTACGCCGGCGATCCGGCCGGCTGGCCGGCGCCGAACGTCGATGCCGACGTCGCCTGGAAGGAGATCGGCCTCCTGCCCGAGGTCGAGCATCCGGCCGACAACCCGCATTCGGCGGCGAAGGCGGACCTGGGCCGCAAGCTCTTCTTCGATCCGCGGCTCTCCGGCAGCGGGCAGATGGCCTGCGCCTCGTGCCACGATCCCGACCTCGGCTGGGCCGACGGCCGCACCACGAGCTTCGGTCATTCCCGCAAGCACCTGGCCCGCAATGCCCCGACCGTCCGCAATGCCGGCTTCCAGACCCACCTTTTCTGGGACGGCCGCGCGTCGTCGCTCGAGGAGCAGGCCAAGGCGGTGCTCGCCAATCCCGACGAGATGCGGGCCGATCCCGAGCATGTGGTGCAGGTGCTCGCGTCGGAGCCCGAGTATCGCCGGCTCTTCAAGGAGGCGTTCGGCGACGACCAGCCGAGCATCGACCGGGCGGCGGCCGCCATCGCCTGCTTCGAGCGGACGGTGGTGGGCGGTGGATCGCGGTTCGACGCCTTCATGAAGGGCAACCGCGCGGCGCTCACCGACGAGGCGATCCTCGGCCTCGACCTCTTTCGTCGCGACGCCCGCTGCATCAACTGCCACCACGGCCCCGCCTTCTCGGACGGCGGTTTTCACGATCTGGGCCTCTCGAATTACGGCCGGCCGTTCGAGGACCTGGGCCGGGTGAAGGTGACGGGCGTGCCGACCGACACGGGGAAATTCCGCACGCCCACGCTCCGCGACGTGACGGCCACGGCGCCCTACATGCACAACGGCCTGTTCGAGCTCGACGTGGCCCTCACGCTCTACAACGCGGGCATGCCGACGGCCGTGCGCAGGGCGAGCCAGCAGGACGATCCGAACTTCCCCGTGAAGTCGCCGCACCTGAAGCCCCTGGGGCTCAACAAGCAGGACCTCGCCGACGTGTCGGCCTTCCTCAAGAGCCTCGAGGAAACGAAGATCCGCGTACGGCCGCCCGCGATCCCCGGGCTCGACGCCGCGGGCGGCGGCGAATGACGCTCGCCGGCGTGCCGAGATCCTGACGCCACTCCCTATCCTCCGGGAGAGCTTCGGGCCGAGCATGTTTCGGCAGCGTTGCCGTCAGGACTTCGTACCGCGGCGTCTCATCGCCATGGCGGCCGCCGCGAGTCCCGCGAGCCCGAGCGCCACCGCCGTCGGCTCAGGCACCGGCGTGAAGGCGACGCCGCGGAAGACGTATCCTGCGCTCGACGTCACCAATGTCGTAAAGCCCGAACTCGGGAACACGGTGTCAGTCAGCGTGTCGGAGAGAGCCACGACCGAGGTGGGCAGCGTTCCACTGGTGGCAGCGGTGATGCCGTACAACTGGACGGAATTACCGTTCACGACTCCGGTCAGGCCACGTAGTCCCGTTGCACCTCCGGGGACGCTGGACCACACCTTTGACCATGAACCGCTCGTGAAGATCCACTTCTGGAGACCATTGCTGAAGGGCGAGGTGTCATCGTCGTCAGCAACGTAAATCGTCGAAGAGTCGGCGAAAAAGAATTCCCACGCGCTGTCGAGCAGTCCCGAATTGCCGGCACCGCCGCCTACCACGATCAAACCCTGCTGATTAAACGTGGTCGGCAAGCCGTTGCCGACAGTGAAGACGCCTCGAAAACTGTACTGATT
>JBJTIV010000272.1:0-2304 GCA_046095145.1 Planctomycetaceae bacterium | reverse complement strand
CCGCGGGACTCGCCGAGACCGAGTGGCCGGACGCGTTCGCCCTGTTCGCGGCGGCCCTGCCCGCGCGGGTCGAGGCCATCGCCGTCGCCTACGCCGACTGGCCGGCCGCCGCGGCGCCCGCGCCGGAGGCGATCATCGCGGCCGCCAGCGCGGCGGGCTGCCGCACGGTGCTCATCGACACCTTCGACAAGTCGGCCGCCGGCAGCGCGACGGCTGCCCTCGTGGATCGGTATGGCGCGGTCGGCCGGCATGGCCGTCGCCGTCGCGGGTCGCCTGCGGGTGGGCGACGTGCCGCGGGTGGCCGGCTGGGGTGCCGACGTGGTGGCGGTACGGTCGGCCGCGTGCCGCGGGGGACGCCGCGGCCGCGTGGACCGCGGGCTCGTGGCCGCGGCGGCGGCGGCGCTGGCGGCGGCTGCTCCCCTCCGACCAGCGATGCCGCCGCCCCGCGCGACGTTCCCGGAGTGCCAGCCGTCATGAATCCCATCGAAGTGCGGGTGCCCCACGGGCTCGACCAGGCCGAGGTGCGGCGGCGGATCGACCGCGGCATCGAGAAGGCGCGTGACGAATATGCCGGTCAGGTCGGGGCCATCGATGCGGCCTGGCGGGACGACGGCCGGCTCGACGTGGGCTTCACCGTCATGGGCATGCCGATCCAGTCGGAGGTCGAACTGGTGCCCGGCGAGGTGGTCGTGAAGGTCACGCTCCCCGCCCTGGCCGGGATGTTTGCCGGCCAGATCCGCGCCGGGATCTCCCAGCGGATCGGCGGGCTCCTGGGCGTCAAGCCGGCCTGACGGTGGTGACGATTGGGGCGCCGACGCCGCCCCCGGCCGATTCCCCGATGGATCGGCCGGAAAATTTGCCGATCTTTCCGCCGGGAGTATTCTCCGCACATGGCAGCGATCCGTTCGACCTGCATCCGATCCGGCCGGCCGCGAGGCGTCAGCGGCCTGGCGATGCTCTGCGCCGCGGCCCTCGTGGTCGTGCCCGCCGCGGTCCGCGGCCAGATCAGCGCCGACCAGCCCGGCATGGCCGAGGACGATCCGTTTGCCGACGAACTCAATCCGTTCGGCAAGCGGCAGGACGTGCAGCCCAAGGCCGGCCAGCCGACCGCGCCGGCGCAGTCGCTGCCCACGCCGGGCCGGGCCCCGACCAAGCCGCCGGTCCAACTGCCCGTGCCGTTCCCCGAGTCGACCGTGCCCGGCGAGCCGGTGCCGCGGCCGGCGCAGCGGCGCGACTTCCGCCTGCCGCGCGACGAGACCGAGGCCTGGGAGCCGTCCGAGGCGGAGAAGATCGTGATGGCGGCGGAGAAGCTCGACGCCGCGGGCGACCTGAAGGGCGCCCGGGCCAAGCTCGAGGAGGCGCTGCGGATCGACCCCAAGCTCACGATCGGCTGGCTCGCGCTGGGCGTCGTGTCGCGTCAGCTCGGAGACCTCGAGGCTTCCGTCGACGCCTGCTCCAAGGGCATCGCCATCGACCCGACCGTGGCCGAGCTCTACCTGCGACGCGGCATCGCCTGGTACCACCAGGGTCTCTACGGCATCGCGCTGGAGGATTTCGAGGAGGCGGCGGGACTGTCCTACGACGACCCGCGGCCGGAACTCTGGCGTGGCCTCACGCTCATCGCGCTCGACCGGCCGCTGGAGGCGATCAACGCCTATGCCGCGTCGATCCGCCGCGACCGCGAGTTCATGCTCGCCTACCTCAACCGCGGGCTGGCCTACCTCTCCGCGGGCGAGCCGCGGAAGGCCGAATTCGACTTCGACATGGCGATCCGCCACAACCCCCGCGACGCCCGGGCCTGGTTCAACCGCGGCGTGGCCCAGGCCCGCCAGGGCCGCTTCGCGGAGGCGGTCAATTCCTACGGCGAGGCGCTGAAGCGCGATCCCGCCATGGAGGCCGCGCGCCGCAACCGGTCCGGGGCCGAGGCCCGGGCCGGCCGCCGGTAGCGGTCGTCACGGCGACGGGGCGGCGACGCGGAGGCGACGCCCCTCGACCTGCCACCGGAGCCCCAGCGGCGCGACGACCGCGTCGAGGAGCTGGTCGCGGGTGGCGCCGGTCACCGTCGCCCGCACGATCTCGCCCGGCAGGATGCCGCGGGCCGACAGCGAGCCGCGGTCGAGGTCGAGATCGAGATCCAGCCGCGCGGCCAGCGCCGCGAGCGCCTCGTCGAGCGGCGCCTCGAGCCGCAGCGTGAAGCGTTCGGCATCGCGCGGCCGCGGCCCGCGGTTGAGGTAGGCGAGCATGAACTCGCGGTCGCGGCGGATCGACGCGGCATAGGCGTTGATCGCCTCCAGCGGCCGGTCG
>JBJTIV010000271.1:0-2972 GCA_046095145.1 Planctomycetaceae bacterium | reverse complement strand
CGGGGCTCGCCGGCAGCAGGATCACCTTCGCCGTCTCGTAGCGGCCCTCCACGCGATGCGGGATCGTGCCCGACTCGACGGGCACCTCGATGAGGTTCTTCATCCCGTCCTTGATCGCCTTCTCGACCGCGGGCGGCACCTCGTTGGCCTTGGCGTAGCCGCAGCCCACCTTGCCGCGGCCGTTGCCGACGACCACGAGGCCCGCGAAGCTGAACCGCCGGCCGCCCTTCACGACGGTGGCGCAGCGGCGCACCTTCACCACCTTCTCGACGAATTCGCCCGTGCGGGACTCTTTGCCTGTCGACACGTGTGGTCAGCCTCCGGTGATCGGGATCGTTGTCGGTCGGATGTCGATCAAAATTCCAGTCCCGCGGCCCGCGCCGCCTCGGCGAGGGCCGCGACCCGGCCGTGGTAGCGGAACCCGCCGCGGTCGAAGCACCCCATCGACACGCCCGCCGCCTTGGCCCGCTCCGCGACCGCCCGGCCGATGGCCTCGGCCGCCTGCTTGTTGCCGCCGAAGCCCACGGACCCGCGGATCTGCTTGTCCATCGAGCTCGCCGCGGCGAGCGTCCGCCCGGCCGCGTCGTCGATGATCTGCGCGTAGATGTGCTTGTGGGTGCGAAACACCGTCAGCCGCGGCCGCTCGGCCGTGCCACGGATGAAGCGGCGCACGCGTCGCTTGCGCCGCAGCCGCTGCCGGAGAATCGTGCGGGAATGTTCCATCGTCGCTGTCCTTACTTCGTGACGGCCTTGCCGGCCTTGCGGCGGACCTGTTCGTTCTCGTAACGGATGCCCTTGCCCTTGTAGGGCTCCGGCTTCCGCAGCGCCCGGACCTCGGCCGCGAACTGGCCCACCTGCTGCTTGTCGATGCCCTTGATCGAGACGTGGGTCTGGTCGGGGCAGGTCACGGTGAGCCCCGCGGGGATCGGCACCTGCAGCTCGTTGGCGAAGCCCACGCGGAGCTGGAGCATGTTCTGCTGGATCGCCGCGAGGTAGCCCACGCCCACGATCTCGAGCTTCTTCTCGTAGCCCTTGGAAACGCCCTCGACCATGTTGGCCGCGAGGGCGCGGGTGAGCCCGTGCACGGCGCGGGCCGTGCGGTTGTCGCCGCCGCGGGTCACGGTGATCGCCCCGGCGTCGACCGCCACGCTCACGGCGGGATGGATCCGCTGCTGGAGCTTGCCCAGCGGACCCTCCACGGTGAGCGTGCCGGACGCGACCGCGGCCTTCACGCCCTTGGGCAGGGGGACGGGGGACTTGCCGATGCGGGACATGACGGATGGACCTTTCGGACTACCAGAGTTCGCAGAGCACTTCGCCGCCGAGCTTCCGCTGCCGGGCCTCGCGGTCGCTCACCACGCCGCTCGACGTGGAGAGGATCGAGATCCCCATGCCGCCGAGCACCGGCTTGAGCCGGGTGGACCTGCTGTAGACCCGTCGGCCCGGGGTGCTCACGCGCTTGATGTGGCGGATGAGCCGCTCGCCGTTGGGCCCGTACTTGAGCTCCAGCTGCAGCTGCGGCACCGGCTGCGACTCGACCTCGCGCCAGTCCCAGATGAAGCCCTCCCGCTTGAGCACGTCGGCGACGCCGCGCTTCACCTTCGAGATCGGCACCTCGACCGTGGGCCGCTCCACGCGCACGGCGTTGCGGATCCGGGTGAGCATGTCGGCGATGGGGTCGGTCATCATGTGGTCAGAACCCTCTCGTGGAATCCGGTGTCACCAGCTCGCCTTCCGCACGCCCGGGATGCAGCCCTGGTCCGCCAGTTTGCGGAAGCAGATGCGGCACGTGCCGAACTTGCGGTACACCGCCCGCGGCCGGCCGCAGAGCATGCAGCGGCGGACGATGCGGGTGGAGTACTTCGGCTTGCGCTTGGCGGCGGCGATCTTGGATTTGCTGGCCATGGTCGTCTCGTGTGCCTCGGTCTGCTCGTGGTCAGGCGGCGGCGTCGCCGTCCTTCTTCAGGGGCATGCCCATCGCCCGGAGAAACTGCCGTGCCTCGTCGTCGGTCCGGGCGGTCGTGACGAGCGTGATGTGCATGCCCTGGGGTCGCGAGTACTTGTCGGGATTGATCTCCGGAAACACCATCTGCTCCGAGAGCCGGAGGGTGGAGTTGCCGTGGCCGGCGAAGGCGCTGCTCGACAGGCCGCGGAGGTCGCGGACCCGCGGCAGGGCCAGGGACACCAGGCGGTCGAGGACCTCGTACATCCGTCGGCCGCGGAGGGTCACCTTGCAGCCGATCGGGAGGTTCTCCCGCAGCTTGAAGCCGGACACGGCCGCCTTGGAGATCGTGGCCACGGGCTTCTGGCCCGCGATCTGGGTGAGCGCGCCGATGGCCTCCTCGAGGAACTTCTTCTCGGTCACCGCCACGCCCACGCCCATGTTGATCACGATCTTCTCGAGCCGCGGGATCGCGTGCGGGTTCGCGCGGCCCAGGGCCTTGGCGAGTTCCGGACGCACCGTGCTCACGTAGTGCTCCAGCATCCGCGGGGTGCCCGCGGGCTCGAGCGTCGCCGTCGACTTCGTCGCCTTCTTCGCCATCTCGACCGTCCCTCGTTCCGGTTCCGTGATTCGTCCGTCTCGGCTCACCCGCGAGCCCGCGCCGCCTTCGGCCGCCGCACCACGCCCTGCTCCGAGCCGCACCTCCGGCAGACCCGCACCTTGCCGCCGTCGGCCGCCACCTTCGCGCCGAGCCGCGTGGCCTTGCCGCACGACGAGCAGACGAGCAGCACGTTGGCCACCGCGATCGGCATCTCCTTGCTGAGCCGCCCGCCCTGCTGGTTCTTCTGGCTCTTGCGGATGTGGCGGTAGACGCGGTTGACGCCCTCCACGACCACGCGGCCGCCCGCGCCGGGCCGCGCGGCCGGCAGCACGGTGAGCACCTTGGCCCGCGTGCCGCGCGAGTTGCCCGTCCGCACCTCGACGGTGTCCCCTGCCTTGATCAGCATCACACCACCTCGCTCGCCAGGCT
>JBJTIV010000270.1:0-2022 GCA_046095145.1 Planctomycetaceae bacterium | reverse complement strand
CTCAAGGTGCTCGCCCGCCACGGCCGGCTCGGCGTGGTCGCCGACGTCGTGGCCGCCGCGGAGCGGCTGGCCGACGCCCTCGAGGGCCGCAAGCAGGCCACGTTCACGACGGCCGCGCCCGTCGATGCCGCCGACCAGGCCCGCCTCGTCGCCGAGGTGGAGAAGGCGGTCGGCGCCACGCTTTCCGCCACGTTCCGCGTCGACCCGCGACTCATCGGCGGGCTCGTGGTCCGCGTCGAGGACACCATCTACGACCATTCCGTCGCCACGGGCCTTTCCCGGCTCGGACGGCGGCTGCAGCAGAGGAGCATCCATGAAATTCAATACGGACGAGATCGCCTCGGTACTGCGTGAGGAGATCGACCGCTTCGAGTCGGGCATCGACGTCCGCTAGGTCGGCCGCGTGCTCGAGGTGGGCTACGGCAGCGCGCGGGTGTGGGGCCTGTCCGGCGTGATGGCCGGCGAGATGGTCGAGTTTCCCGGCGGGATCACCGGCCTGGCCTTCAATCTCGAGGAGAACTCGGTCGGCGTGATCATCCTCGGCGACTACCTGAAGGTCACCGAGGGCGACGAGGTGAAGAGCACCGGCCGGCTGCTCTCCGTGCCCGTCGGCGACGCCGTCATCGGCCGCGTGCTCGACCCGCTCGGCAACCCGCTCGACGGCAAGGGCCCGGTCGTCTCCGACCAGCGGCGGCCCGTGGAATTCCTCGCCCCCGGCATCGCCGAGCGGTCGCCGGTCCGCGAACCGCTCCAGACCGGCATCAAGGCGGTGGACGCCATGACGCCGATCGGCCGCGGCCAGCGCGAGCTCATCATCGGCGACCGCAAGACCGGCAAGACCGCGATCGGCATCGACGCGATCATCAACCAGAAGAACAGCGGCGTGAAGTGCTTCTACGTGGCCGTGGGCCAGAAGGACTCGTCGGTGGCCGTGGCCATCGACACGCTCCGCAAGTACGGCGCGATGGACTACACGACCGTGATCGTGGCCGGGGCCAGCACCGCCGCGCCGCTGCAGTACATCGCCCCCTACTCGGGCACGGCGATGGCCGAGCACTTCATGTACAACGGCCAGCACGCGCTGATCGTCTACGACGACCTCTCCAAGCAGGCCACCGCCTACCGGCAACTGTCGCTGCTGAGGCGGCGGCCGCCGGGTCGCGAGGCCTATCCCGGCGACGTGTTCTACGCCCACAGCCGCCTGCTCGAGCGGTCGGCCAAGCTCTCCAAGGAGCTCGGCGGCGGGTCGCTCACGAGCCTGCCGATCATCGAGACGCTCGAGGGCGAGGTCTCGGCGTACATCCCCACGAACGTGATCTCGATCACCGACGGCCAGATCTACCTGCAGCCCGACCTGTTCTTCGCCGGCCAGCGGCCCGCCATGAACGCCGGCATCTCCGTCTCCCGCGTCGGTGGCGCCGCCCAGACGAAGGCCATGAAGAAGGTGGCCGGCGGCCTTCGTCTCGACCTCGCGAGCTTCCGCGAGCTCGAGGCCTTCGCCCAGCTCGGCACCGACCTCGACGCGGCCACCCAGCAGCGGCTCGATCGCGGCTACCGGATGGTCGAACTCCTCAAGCAGGGCCAGTTCGCCCCGATGGACATGGTCGACCAGGTGCTGAGCATCTTCGCGGGCACGCGCGGCCATCTCGACGACGTCAAGCGCGAGGAGGTGGCCGACTGGGAGAAGGGCTTCCTCACCTACGTCCGCGACCAGGTGCCCGAGCTGCGGGCGAAGATCGACCAGACCAAGGACTTCGACGCCGAGAGCGAGCGGCAGCTCGAGGGGGCGATCGCCGAGTACAAGCGGCAGCGGGCCGCGGCGGCGGGCAGGCAGGAGCGGACGCCGGCCCTGGCGGGCCGCTGACGGAAGGTTCGGGAATATGGCCAAGGCACGCGCCCTCGATCGACGCCGGCGTTCCGTGAGGAACATCCGCAAGATCACGCGCACGATGGAGCTGATCGCCACCGCGCGCTTCAAGAAGGCGATGGACCGCTCCGTGGCCGCCCGCGACTACACGAAGC
>JBJTIV010000269.1:0-3151 GCA_046095145.1 Planctomycetaceae bacterium | reverse complement strand
CGTTCGATCACGAGGGCAGCGTCACCGCCGGAGGCGCGTCCACGTGATCCACGGTCGCACGACGTCCGCCGCCGTCGCCCTCCTGGCGCTGGCTGCGGCCTCCCGCGCCGCCGCGACCGGCGCCGCCGGTGGCCCGCCCGCCCTCGAGTGTCACCGCGTGCACGTGCCCGCCGGACGGCTCGGCGAGGTGCCGCTGGGCGATGACCGTTACGTGCCCGTGCCCCTGGCCGACTTCGAGGCGGCCGTGGCCCGCGCGCGGGCCGCCGCCGGCCTGGCCGTCGCGGCGCCGCCCCCCCCGGCGGCCGCGGCGCGGGGGCGGGCCGCGCTCGACGAGACCGGCGGGCTCGCGGGCACCATCGCGTGCGACGTGGGCGAGGCGACGGCGGGCCCGGGTCGCGTGCTGCCGCTCGGCGGCCTGCGGGTCGTCCGCGGCGTGCTCGCCACGGATCCTCCGCGCGAGGCCACGATCTGCGGCCGCGGCGACGGGCTGGCGGTGGCGGTCCCGGAACCGGGCACCTACGAACTCGAGTTCACCTGTGCGCCGCTGACGGCCGACGCGGCCGTTTTCCGCCTGCCGCTCGTTCCCGCCTTGTCGACGACGCTCGAACTCGACCTGCCGCCCGGGCTGCGGCCCGTGCTCGCGGGCCCGGCCGCGCGGCGGGCGCTGATCGCGCCGCCCGGCGCCGACGCGACGGGCCCGTGGCGGATCGACGTGGGACCGGCCGCCGCGATCACGATCGCCATCGAGCCGCGCGACCAGTCGCCTCCGCCCGTGGCGGTCTGGACCGACGTGGCCCTCTCGGCGCCGAGCGCCGTGCTCGCCGCCACGATCGTGCCTGCGGCCCCGTGGCGGATGGGCAGGCTCGTGCTGGAGCAGGACCCGGCGCTGCGGAACACCGGGATCGCCGCCGCGGGCGACGATGAGCGGCTCGAGCACGAGTCGGCCGCGGACGGCCGGTCGATCGCGGTCGTCCTGCCGCGCTGGCTCGACGGCACCCGCACGCCCGTGGTGGTGCGGGGCGTGGTGCCGGCGACGGGCGCCGTGTGGCGGCTGCCGATCGTACGCGCCGGCGGCAACGCCTGGGCGGGCGGCGGATCGGTGGTGCGCGTCGATCCGGCCTTCGTGGTGCGCGATCTCGACGTCGAGGACTGCCGCGTGGTGCCGCCGGCGACGGCGGCGTCGTGGCCGCGCGCCGTCGCCGTCACGGGCACCGTCCCGGCAGTCGCCACCGCGGCGGCGCTCTACCACGTCGAGCACCAGGGACCGGCTGCGACGCTCGCCGTCGCGCTCGGCCCGCGGCTCCCGTCGTTCGACGTGGCGCGGGTGACGACCGTGGAGATCTCCGACGGCGCCGTGACCGGCCGGGCCGCCTGCGACGTGCGCGTGACCGGCGGCGAGGCGTTCGAGCTTGCCGGGCGGGTCGCCCCCGGCTGGATCGTCGATGCCGTCGACGCCGTCGACCAGGAGGTCACGGCCGACCCGGGGCTCGACGCGCGAGTGCCGGTGGCCGCCGACCGGGCCATCGACTGGCGGGTGGTGCCCTCGCCGGTCGGCGACACGCTGCGCATCGACCTGCCCGCGGGCGTCGTCGGCCCGCACGGCGTCGGCCTGAGGATCCGGGGCCACCGGGCCGGCCTGGCGCCGGGCGCCGCCTTCACCACGTCGGACGTCGACATGGTGCGGTTCGACGGCGAGGCCGTCGACGCGGCGGTGATCGACCTGCGCACCGACGCCGACGCCTTCGTCGAGATCGACGGGCGGCCCGCGGGCTGGTTCGACGTCGAGGGCCGCCTGGCCACGCTGGTGGAGGCGGGCCAGGGCCGCGGCCGCATCCGCGGCGGCGATCGGGCTGCCGACGTGCAGGCGCGGATCGTGCGGCGTCGGCCGCCGCTCGAGGCGCGGGTCGACGTGCGGCTCGAGCCCCGCGGCGCCGTGCTCGTGCAGACGTTCACGTTCGACTGCCGCGCCGCGGCGGGCGTCGAGTCACTGGTCGTCGACTTCGCCGAGCCCGGGGGAGACGGGCTGACGTGGCGGGTCGAGTCGCCCGCCGACGTCGCGGTGACGGCGCGACCGCTCGATCCGGCCGAGGGCGGTCTCGCGTCGCGCAGCGACGCGGTCGCGGCGTCGTGGCTGGTGGAGCTGCGCCCGGCCGCGACCGGGCCGGTGCGGATCCGTGCGGTCCGGTCCGTGCCGTTCACCGTCGCGCAGCCGGTGCCGCTGGCCTGGGTCGAGGGCGCCGTGGAGCCCGGTGGCACGGTGGTGATCGCCGCGCCGGCGGGCGCGCGGCCGCGGGTCGCGAACCGCTGGCTCCGGGAGCTGCCGGCCGGCGCCACGACCGCCGCGGCCGAGGTCGACTTCGCGTATGGTCCGCCGCTGACGGGCGTCGCCGCCGATCTGGCTCCCGTCACCGACGGGGTCGACGCGCGCGCCTGGGCGTGGCGCGAGCGCGTGGACTGCTGGTGCGACGAGTCCGGCGCCACCGAGAGCGAGTCGCGCTTCGACGTCGAGAACGAGGGGCGCGACGCGGTGTCGCTGTCGTTGGCGCCGGGCCGGAGGCTGGAGGCCGTGCTCATCGACGGCGTCGCCGTGCCGGACCCCGACTACGGTCCGACGGGAGGCACGTGGCGGCTGCCCCTGCCGCCCGGTCAGCGCCGCGTGGACGTGGTGGTCCGCTCGGTGACAGACGGCACGCCGGGCCGCGCCGCATGGCGCGTCGAGCCGGTGGGCTGCGGGCTCGATCTGCCGGTGCTCGAGCGCGACGTGCGGCTGCTTCTGCCGCCGAATCTCGTGGTGGTGACCGGTGGCGGCGCCGCGGCCGGCGCGCGGGTGTCGTGGGCGCGGCGGCTGCTCGGCGCCGCGGCCGGCCCGGCCGACGCCGTGGGTCCGACGGGCTACCGCGGCGTGCCGATCGCGTCGGCGGGCGACCGCGGCCGGGGCGTGCTCGTGATGAGCCACAGGCGGCTGGGCGGCGCGGCGTGCATCGCGGCCGTGGCCGTGGGGGCCGCGGCGTTCCTGCGGGGTCGGCGCCGGCCGGGGGCGGGCGGGCTCCGCGTGGTGGGCGCCGCCGTGGGGGCGCTGTGGGTGGCGGCCGCCCGCGTGGCGGGGGCCCGGTCGGGCGGGGGGGGGGGGGTCGGCGGGCGCGGCTGGGGG
>JBJTIV010000268.1:0-2795 GCA_046095145.1 Planctomycetaceae bacterium | reverse complement strand
TCTCCTCGCGATTCCGGCCGACTTCGCCGGCCGGGTCGTCAACATCCATCCGTCGCTCCTGCCCGCCTTCGGCGGCCGCGGCTTCCACGGCCTCCACGTGCATCGCGCCGTGCTCGAGCGGGGCTGCACCGTGTCGGGCTGCACCGTGCACCTGGCCGACGGCGCGTACGATCATGGGAGGATCCTCGTGCAGCGGACCGTGCCGGTGCTGGCCGACGACACGCCCGAGTCGCTCGCCGCGCGCGTGTTCGCCGCCGAGTGTGAAGCCCTGCCCGCGGCGCTCGCCGCGCTCGCCGCCGCCCCCCCGCCCCGAAAGGACCAGCCATGACGCGTTCCCTCGGCAACGTGATCGCCGACTCCCTGCAGGTGTCGGTCGGCTACGGCCAGCGGCTCCTCGCCGACATCGCCCCGGACCGCTTCGCGCGGTTCGCGGCCCCCGGCGGGGTCGTCGTGGCCTCCAATCACCCGGCGTTCGTGTATGGCCACCTGAGCCTCTACGCGCCCAAGATCCTCCGGCTCATCGGGCATCCGGCGCCGCCCGTGCCCGATCACTTCGAGATCCGGTTTTCGAAGGACGCCGCCTGCGTGGACGACGTCGACGAGGATCTCTACCCCGGCCGCGACGAGATCGTGGAGTTCTTCATGGAGGGTTACCGGATGGTCACGGCCGCGCTGCGGAGCACGGCCGACGACGTCTTCCAGCAGGCCAATTCCGCCGAGGGGCGGATGCGCGAGCTGTTTCCCACGATCGGGTCGGCACAGGCCTTCTACTGCGGCGGCCACATGATGATGCACCTCGGCCAGGTGAGCGCCTGGCGGCGGATGGAGGGCCTGGGGGCCGCCTGACCGGCGGATGGTGCGGTGCCGCCGCGAGCCGGGGTATAACCCCGCAGTCCCGCCGGGCCGCCGGTGGGTGACGCTGCGACACGAACACGGGGGAGCCAGCCATGGATCTCACGCATCATCACGGTCCGATCGCGAACCTGAAGGCGCGGTTCATCTGGCTGGGCATCGCCCTGGCGGCACTGGGCGCGGTCGCGATCGCGGCGCCGTGGATTCCCGCGCTCACCGTCGACTTCCTCGTCGCCGCCGCGCTGATCGCGGCGGGCGCCACGCAGCTGGCCACCGCGGCGGGCACGGCCTCGTGGCGGGGCTTCTGGCTCACCGTGCTCTGCGGCACGCTCTCGCTGGTCGCGGGCGCGGCGATGCTCGCGTTTCCCGGCGAGGGCGTGCGGGCGCTGACGTTCTTCCTGGGCCTGCTCCTGCTCTTCGAGGCCGCCGCGAAGACGGCGGCCGCGTTCTCGCTGCCGCGCGACTTTCCCTGGGGCTGGATCCTGCTCGATGGAATCGTGACGGCCGTGCTCGGCGGCATGCTCGTGATGAGCCGCATCGACCAGGCCGGGATCTACCTGGGCCTGCTCATCGGCATCAACCTGCTGGTCAGCGGCGGCAGCTTCCTGGGCGCGGGACTGTGGCTCAAGGAGCGGATCGGCTGACGGGCGGCCGGAATCCCAGCGCCCGCCACAGCGCCTCCGCCGCGGCCCAGTCGGCCCGGGTCTCCACCCACACCTCCCGGGCGCCGTATGCCCGGGCCTCCTCGAGCGCCGCGGCCACGAGCGTCGACCCCACGCCCCGGCGGCGGCACGCGGGGCTGACGAGCAGCCAGGCGATCGAGTGGCGGGGCGGGTTCGTCCCGGTCGCCACCGACGCCACGAGGCCCACGGTCGTGTCGCCGCGCTCCGCGACCCAGACGCTCACCTCGCGGGTCGGCCGGCTCGAGAGGTCCGCGAGCAGCCCGGCCGGATTCGCGACCGGAAAACCCGACTCGCGCACCGCCTCGACCAGGCCCGCGATCGCGGCCGCGTCGTCGCGCACGCAGGCGCGCCGCACGTTCACGCCGGCCGCATTTCGCCTCGCGGTCGCGTCGTCCGACCACCGAAACACGAGGCGTCTGACGGGCATGGGCGGCCACCGGGCGTCGGGAGGATCGCGGTGCCATCCCGGCTGTTCGCCCGAGTTGTACCACGCGCATGGCCCCGCGGCGGGCGCGCGAGCGGCGTGTTGCGGCCCCGACAGGGCCACCTACACTCACGAGCGTCGCCCGCCGCGCGCCGTCGCGTGCGCCGACGCCGTCCCGAGCGCCACGAGCATGGCCATGAAGCCCCCGCAGGCCGACGACCCGCGCGACCGACTCGCGGAGGAGATCTGCGAGATCGGTCGCCGGCTCTACGCCAAGGGCTTCGCCGCCGGCAACGACGGCAACATCTCCTGCCGACTCGGCCCCGCCGAGGTGCTCTGCACGCCCACGCTCATCTCCAAGGGCTTCATGCGGCCCTCCGACCTGTGCGTGGTCGACATGCAGGGCAACCAGGTCGCCGGCGCGCGCCGGCGCTCGAGCGAGATCCTCCTGCATCTGGCGATCCTGCGGGAGCGGCCCGACGTCGAGGCGGTGGTCCACTGCCATCCGCCGCATGCCACGGCCTTCGCGGTGGCCCGCGAGCCGATTCCGCGGGGCGTGCTCCCCGAGGCCGAGCTGTTCCTCGGCGAGGTGCCGCTCGCCCCCTACGCCACGCCGGGCACCCAGGCCTTCGCCGACACCGTGAGGCCCTTCGTGCAGGACTCGAGCGTGATCCTGCTCGCCAACCACGGCACCGTGAGCTTCGCGGCGACGGTCGAGCGGGCCTTCTGGCTCACGGAGATCGTCGACGCCACGTGCCGGATCGTCGCGCTGGCCAGGAGCCTCGGCCGCGTGACGACCCTCCCGCCGTCGGAGCTCGAGGCGCTCGCGGCCCTCA
>JBJTIV010000267.1:0-3811 GCA_046095145.1 Planctomycetaceae bacterium | reverse complement strand
CCGCGAGCGGTTCGGCTTCCTGCTCGACGCCCTGCGGAGCGGCGCCCCGCCCCACGGCGGCATCGCGCTGGGCATCGACCGCTGGGTGATGCTCTTCGGCGGCCTCGACTCGATCCGCGACGTGATCGCCTTTCCCAAGACACAGAAGGCGAGTGACCTGATGACGGGCGCGCCGTCTTCGGTCGAGACGAAACAGTTGGTGGAACTCGGCATCCGTGTGGTCGTGCCGCCGAAGGCGGTGCCGGAACGGCAGGGCGACTAGCTCAATTGGTCAGAGCACCTCGTTTACACCGAGGGGGTTGGGGGTTCGAGTCCCTCGTCGCCCACTGGAGGTTTCACCATGCGTCTCGCCCTCTTCACCGTCGCCTGCCTGCTCGTGCCGACCGCCGCCCGCGCCCAGGAAAAGCCCATGGCGTTCGTGGGGGCCGAGGTGCTGCCGATCGCCGGACAGCCGATCCCGGCCGGCACCGTGGTCGTCGCCGGCGGGAAGATCACGGCCGTCGGGCCGGCCGCCACGACGCCCCCGACCTCCGCTACGGCCTCGAGATCGTCGACCTCACGCCGCTCGCCGGCGAGAGCGACTTCCGCGTGTTCCGCGGCGCGGTCGAGGGCGGCGGGAGGGTCCGCGGCATCCGCGTGCCGGGCGTGGCCGCGAAGTTCTCCCGCAAGGATCTCGACGAGCTCACGGCCGTGGCCGTGGAGGCCGGCGCCAAGGGCCTCGTGTGGCTCAAGGTCGAGGCCGACGGGTCGTGGAGCGGGCCGGTGGCCAAGAACCTCGGGGCCATCGCCGACCGGCTCAAGGCGTCACTCTCCTGCGAGCCTGGCGACCTCGCGCTCGTCGTGGCCGACTCCTTCGAGGTCACCTGCAAGGCGCTCCACACGCTGCGGAAGCGGCTGGGCGCGCAACTGGGCCTCTACGATCCGAACGCCATGCACTTCGCCTGGGTCGTGGACTTCCCGATGTTCGCCAAGGACGCCGAGACCGGCGGCTGGGCCTCGATGCACCATCCCTTCACGGCGCCGCGGCCCGCCGACCTCGAGCTCCTCGAGTCCGACCCCGCGGCCTGCCGCGCCGTGGCCTACGACCTCGTGATCAACGGCTCGGAGGCCGGCGGCGGCACGATCCGAATCCACGACGGTGCCACGCAGGAGAAGGTGTTCAAGCTGCTGGGCATCTCGCCGGAGGTGGCCCGCGAGCGCTTCGGCTTCCTGCTCGACGCCCTGCGGAGCGGCGCCCCGCCGCACGGTGGCATCGCCCTGGGGATCGACCGCTGGGTGATGCTGTTCGGCAGGCTCGACAGCATCCGCGACGTGATCGCCTTCCCGAAGACGCAGAAGGCGAGCGATCTCATGACCGGCGCCCCGGCCCCGGTGGAGACGAAGCAGTTGGTCGAACTCGGCGTCCGCGTGGTCGTGCCGCCGAAGCCGGCCCCATCCGGCGGCGCAGGCTGAACGGCTCCGGCGCGGCCGCCCGGTGGGCGAAAGCCTCCGTCGCTGTGGATCCATGGCCGCAACGCCGCACGGTATGGAACACCAGCCGGAGCGATGGCACCAAGGCTCCACCGGCGCGGCCGCCCGGTGGGCGAAAGCCTCCGTCGCTGTGGATCCATGGCCGCACGCCGCACGGTATGGAACACCAGCCGGAGCCATGGCTCCAAGGCTCCTCCGGCTTCCGCCCACCGGGCTCGTTGCGGGTAGGATTGCTGTCGCTGGATGCGACGCGTGTCGATCGTGGCGAACCTTGGCTTCGCCTCCGATCGACGTGAAGGAAGGGCGGCTAGCTCAATTGGTCAGAGCACCTCGTTTACACCGAGGGGGTTGGGGGTTCGAGTCCCTCGCCGCCCACTACCACTGTTTTCTTCGGGTCGCAGCGATTCGCATCATTTCGCACGATCACGTGTTTTCGGCCGCGATGTTGAGATTCGTGCGAGTCGCTGCGGATCGTGGCGGCTTTTGACTGCACACAAATGTGCACACTCTTTTTGACGCCCCGGTCGCTCCCCTGCCCTCCGCCGGCTACCACGTCCTCGAAGTGCCGCTCCCGAGTCTGCCATTGTGGACATGGAAAGAAGGGGTCTCCGTGTGGATGGATTGCGGGACAGGGCGGCGGGCGGGAACCTGTTGGCGTCTTGTCAGTCCCACCCGCCAGCCCTCGGAATGCACCGATGCTCAATCGCAGTGCCGTGATCGTGCGACCAAAGAAGCCGTTCCTCGACTGGTTGCGTGCGGTTGACTACGAGGACGCCCCCGAGGTGACGCTCGACGAGATGGGGCCGACGCTCTACCTCGTGCCGGACTACGAGGACCCTACGGACGCCGACAAGGTCCTGAAGAAGGTCTGCGAGGAAATCTTCTGCCGAGAACTGGAGGGCTGGTTCACGGACGAAGACGTGTGGCCGAAGGACCGGAGCCTGAAGGTTTTCAAGCAGTGGTTCGACGTCCAGCACTATGAGGTTGTGGAAGACGTCGGCCGTGGTCCCATCGGGAATGACGAGGGGCCGGACGAGAAGCACAGGTTTAGGCCGCCACCGAAGAAGAAACGGCGCAGGTGAGAGCCAGTTCATGCCCGGCCCCCACGACATCAGCCGCGCAGACCAGTAGCGGCTCAGGCTTGGAAAATCCCTCTGGCTGGTGAAGGTTTTGGGGCGCTGGGAAGCCCAATCGCCCACCAAGGCGACCGTGGAGCCGCTTGACACCGTGAGCCGGAATCAGGGGGCGAAAATCCCGGTCGAGTGCTGACTGAAAGGGCGACCGGCTTCTATCGGGCAGAGGGATGGGGCCGCGAGGGGTACCCCATAGGTAGATAGAAGAAGCAAGAAGAGAAAGAACTATAGAAGAGAATGTACCAGTGCAGCACTGGCGCCGATGTAGGTCGGCATAGGTGCTGAACTTGGTCGGCATGAGTGCGGGGGTTGGTGGCTTGCTGCTCTGTTCGTGCGGCCCATACGCGCACTTCCTCTGGGGGGCTAGGTGGAGCGATCGCAGACGGGGAGCGCAGGCGAAGGAAAGGAACCAAGCCGCCGGAGAGATCAGCGGCTACGAGAGCGCGAGCGACGCCTGCTGATGGAGATTTTTGCGCTCACTGAATATGACCGGGAAATTGCGGGGATTCAGGCCCGATATAAGCCTGCAGCGCTTCAGAGGTTTTGCCGTAGCCAGAAGGTGATCGTAGACTGATGGCATGATACCCGAACTGTTTGACCGCATCACCGTTGAACCCGGCAAGCGCAGTGGGAAACCCTGTATTCGCGGGCTTCGAATCACGGTTTCCGACGTTCTTGAATACCTCGCCTCCGGCATGACCGAGGCTGAGATTCTGGCCGACTTTCCCGAACTAACGAGCGAAGATATTCGTGCTTGCTTGGTGTTCGCGGCGGAGCGTGAACGGCGTCTTCTCGGATCGGTCGCGTGAAGGCGCTGATCGACCAAAACCTGTCTTTTCGTCTTCTCGACGCCCTATCACCGCGATTTCCCGGGAGTTGTCACGTTCGTGATGTCGGGCTTACTGGCGACGACGATGAGCGCATCTGGCGGCTGGCGAAAGACGAAGGGTTCACCATCGTCACCAAAGACAACGACTTTTTGGCCCGGGCTCTGGTGCGAGGCCATCCCCCACACGTCGTTCAAGTCTGCCTCGGAAACGCATCGACTCGTCAAATCGCCAACCTCCTGCAGGCCCGGTTTGAAGACATCGAGCGATTCGTCATGGAGAGCAACGAGTCGGTCTTCATGCTGCGGGAATAACGTCGACGAAATAACTTCCTATCACTTCAATGCAGGCAAGGGGCGGCTGGGAACGGGGACTGTCGCT
>JBJTIV010000266.1:0-2621 GCA_046095145.1 Planctomycetaceae bacterium | reverse complement strand
TCGTCGAACTGGGCGTCGAAGTAGCGGAGGGCCCCGGCGAGCCGGTCACGCCTCACGCCCGGCTGGCCATGGCGCTCGCCCGCACGGCGCTCGGTCTCGGCGCGTGCGTCGTCAATCACTGCCGCGTCACCGGCATCGTGCATGCCGATGGCGGCCGGGTGGCCGGCGTCGAGGCCGAGGACCGCGAGACCGGCCGGCGGCTGGCGGTGGCGGCGCGGTGCGTCGTCAACGCCACCGGCGTGTGGGTGGACGGCGTGCGGCGGATGGACGAGCCCACGGCGGAGGGCCTGGTCACGCCCAGCCAGGGCGTGCACCTCGTCGGCGCCCGCGAGTTCTTCCCCGGTCCGGCCGCCCTGATCGTGCCGCGGACCGCCGACGGCCGCGTGCTCTTCGCCGTGCCCTGGGAGGGCCGGGTGATCCTCGGCACGACCGACGCGCCGCGGAGCGACCTGCCGGCGGAGCCCCGGCCGCTGGCCGCGGAGGTCGAATTCATCCTCGCGGAGGCGGCCCGCTACCTCGCCCGGCCGCCCACGCGGGCCGACGTCACGAGCGCCTGGGCCGGCCTGCGGCCGCTCGTGAAGCCCGCGGCCGGCCCGGCCGACACGAAGCGGGTGTCGCGCGAGCATGCGATCGTGGTGTCGCCGCACGGCCTCGTGACCGTCACCGGCGGCAAGTGGACGACGTATCGCGCGATGGCGGAGGACGTGCTGGCCCGCTGCGTCGCCGCCGGGCTGCTGCCGGCCCGCCCGGCCGGCGCGACGCGGTCGCTGCGGCTCGTGGGCGCGCCGGCGGCGAACGCGCCGCTCGAGCCGATCGCGGCGACGCCCGGCCTCCATCTCTACGGCACCGAGGCGGCCGACGTGGCGGCCCTGCCCGGGGCCGACCGCGAGATCCTCCCCGGCTTCACCGAGGCGATGGTGCGGTTTGCGGCGCGGCGCGAGTGCGCCCGCACGGTCGAGGACGTGCTCGCGCGGCGGTCGCGGTGGCTGTTTCTCGACGCGGGGCTGGCCGCGACGGCCGCCGATCGCGTGGCGGCGATCCTCGCCGAGGAACTCGGCGCCGCGTGCGACGCGCCGGCGTCGGCCGCCGCCTTCCGCGACCTCGCGCGGGGCTACCGACTCGACGCGTGACGGCCGCGCGGCTGGCCCGGGTGGGCGGCTGTCGGCGGCGCGGCCGATGCCGTACAACTCACCGGTCCGATTTCAGGTGCCGTCGCCGCCGGAGACCCGCCCGTGGACAGCCAGGCCCGCGAGTTCCTCGTCCGCCTCCTCGAGACCCCGAGCCCCTCGGGCTACGAGCAGCCGATCCAGAGCCTGGTGCGCGACTACCTCGGCCGCCACGCCGACTCGGTCGTCACCGACGCCCACGGCAACGTGATCGGGGCGAAGAACGCCACCGCGCCGCTGCGGATGCTCCTGGCCGGCCACTGCGACCAGATCGGCCTCATCGTGCAGTACGTCGATGCCGACGGCTACATCTCCGTGCAGCCGATCGGCGGCTGGGATCCGATCCAGCTCGTGGGGGCGCGGGTCACGGTCTGGACGGCGTCGGGCCCGGTGCCCGGCGTGATGTCGCGGAAGCCGATCCACCTGCTCACGGAGGAGGAGCGGAAGCAGGTGCCCAAGATGAAGGACCTGTGGATCGACATCGGCGCCGTCGACAAGGCCGACTGCGAGAGCGTGGTCCGCGTGGGCGACTGCGTGACCTTCGAGCTCAAGGTGCAGGAGCTCCGCAACGGCCGGGCCTGCTCGGTGGCGATGGACGACAAGATCGGCCTGTGGACGGTGCTCGAGGCCTTCCGCCGCGCGGCGGCCGCCGGTCCCCTGCCCTGCGCCCTGTTCGTGGCCTCGACCGTGCAGGAGGAGATCGGCCTCCGCGGCGCCCAGACGAGCGCCCACGGCGTCGATCCCCACGTGGCGATCGCCGTCGACGTCACCCACGCCACCGACTGTCCCACGATCGACAAGAAGGCGGAGGGCGACGTGGCCCTCGGCAAGGGACCGGTCGTGTTCCGCGGGCCGAACATGAACCCCCACGTCGTCGACCGGCTGCTCGCGGCCGCCACGGCGAAGGAGATCCCGGTGCAGCTCGGCGCCAGCGGCCGGGCCACCCCCACCGACGCCAACGTGCTGCAGACCACCCGCGCCGGCGTCGCCGCGGGCCTCGTGAGCATCCCCAACCGCTACATGCACTCCGCCGTCGAGACGATCGCGCTCGACGACGCCGACCGGGCCGCCGACCTGCTCGCGGCCTTCGTCCGCGGCCTCGAGGGCCGGATCGACTGGGCTCCGTGACGGCGCCAGCCATGCAGCCGCCATTCACCTCCGGGGCCGAGGCCGGCGGCACGCTCGTGCGCGTCGCCTGCCGGCTCGACGCGGAGGGCACCGACATGCTCGTCCGTGAGATCGAGCGGCTGCTCCGCGCGGGAGACCACGTGGTGCGGCTCGATCTCGACGCCGTCACCTTCATCAGCTCCGCCGGGATCGGGGCCCTGCTCGAGGCCCACAAGAAGCTCCGCGCCTCCGGCGGCCGGCTGGAGGTGGTGACGGCCAGCCCGCAGGTGCTCGGCGTCTTCAGGCTCACGCGGCTCGACACCCTGATCGGTCCGAAACCGGCCGCGG
>JBJTIV010000265.1:0-2455 GCA_046095145.1 Planctomycetaceae bacterium | reverse complement strand
CACCGCCCGCCGGGCCGGGCCCGGCCCCGCCCCCCGAGCACGCCCAACGACGACCTCCACCCCTTCGCCATGCTCACCCCGCAGCTCCACGAGGTTGCCCATGCCGCCGCCTGGGAGCGCGACGGCGGCCGGTGGCGGCGGCCTCACGGGCCCGAGTGGCAGCGGCAGTTCGCGGCCCTCGTCGCACCGATCGTGGCCGCCGACATCCTTCCGGCCGACGTCCGCGAGGCGCTCGCCGGGGCGATGCGCGAGCCGGCCGCGGCGTCGTGCAGCGACCGGCGGCTGGCGCTGGCGCTCTCCCGCTACGACGCGCCGCGGCCCGGCCTCGTGCGGGTGGAGGAGCTCGCGCCGGGCACGATCTTCCGCACCGACTGTGGCACCGTCTTCCGCGCCGGTCCGATCGTGCGCACGCGGCGGCAGTGCTTCGAGTGCCGCACCGGCCAGGAGTATCGCGTGCACGGTCTGGCGCGGGTGGAGCCGCTGCCGGCGGTGCCCGCGCAGCCGGTCAGCGGGTCGTCGCGGCGGGGGCGCCGCCGGACTGGGCGTTGCGCAGGATCGTCTCGCCCTCGGCGACGACGCGTTTCGTGACGGCGCCCACCTTCTGCTTGTCGATCGAGACCTCGATCTGATCGCCGGACTGCGTGATGTGGATCGCGCCGGCCACCACGAGGCCGCCGACGATGAGTGCCAGAAGCATGATCGTGCGCATGGGGAATCTCCCGGGAGGAATGGATGGTGGCTCGCTGACCGCCACGCCGGGGCGGGAAGGTGACAGACGTCCCCCCACGGGGCAACGCCGGATTGTGCGGGCGCCGCGGTCGTCTGCGCGGCCGCCGCCGGTCAGCGGGCCTGCCGCAGTGGTGCGGGCGCCGGGGTCGCCGGCCGGTGGTACCGGCGGCGGACGGCGTTGCCGTAGATGTGGATCGGCCGGTTGGGCCGGGCCTCGATCGGCATGCTGCGGATTTGGGTCCGCGACAGGTTCTGGGCCACGAGCACCGGCGGCTCGGCGGCCCGCGGGGCCGCGGCGAGCGTCGGGACCGCGGCCAGTGCCGCGGCGACGAGCAGGACGAAGCGCATGGTTCCGGTCACTCCCTCGCACGGGGTCCGCCCCGCACCATCGATTTCTTCCATCGGCCGCCCGCTCCGGCAGGATTTCGCCGACCGTCGCGGCGTCGCGATTGTCGGCACGCCCGGCACGATCCGACCCGGCCGGTTGCGTGCAGCGGCCCGAATGGGCCGCTATGCTGCCCGCTCCGGCCCGCCGACGGCCGGGACCCACGTTCCAGACAGGGAGCTTCGCATGCACGACGATGCCTCGCGGCGATCACCCGGCGGCCGCGCGATCGTGGCGTTTCTGGTCGCCGCCGTGCTGCCGGCGGCTCACGTGGCCGCCCGTGCCGAGCAGGCACCCGCCGCCGCGCCGGCCGTCGACGCCCGCGTGGCCGCGGTGCGGCAGGCCGCGGCGGACTATGCCGCTCGGTTCAATGACCGTGATTTCAAGGCGCTCGCGGCGCAGTGGACCGACACCGCCGAGCTCGTCGAGGGAGAGGGCCGCCTCGTCGGCCGGGCGGACATCGTGCGGTCGATCAAGGCGTGGCTCGAGCGGCATCCGCAGGCGAAGCTCGAGATCGCGGTCGACGGCGTCGAGTTTCCGGCGGCCACGCTGGCCCGCGTGGGCGGGCGGATGACGTTCACGGGCAAGCCCGGTGCCAAGCCCGTCGTGTCGCGGTTCGTGAGCCTGCGGGTGCTCGAGGACGGCGCCTGGCGGATCGCCGAGTCGGTCGTGCGCCCCACGCAGGCGGCCGTGCTCGAGGAGCTCGAGTGGCTCGTGGGCACATGGAAGACCGAGTCGGGCCGGGGCGACGAGGCGGAGGCCTCCTTCTCCAGGCCGCTCGGCGACTCGTGCCTCGTGGGCCGCACCACGATCAAGCCGAAGGCGGGCGGCGCGCGGGAGGTGCTCCAGGTGATCCATGCCGACCGGGCCAGCGGGCAGGTGAAGACCTGGATCTTCGACTCCACGGGCGCCCGGGCCGAGGGCGTGGTGGAGGCCGACGGCGCGTCGTACCACCAGTCGCTCGTGGGCACCCCCGCCGAGACGGCCCTGGGCAGCCGCGTGCGCTGGGTGCAGGTGATCGCGCCGTCGGGCGACGGCCGCTTCACGATGCACGCGATCGAGCGGTCGGTCGACGGCGTGCCGGTGCCCGATGGGCCGCCCCTCCACTTCCGCAAGGTGCGGTGAGCGGCTGCCGACACGGACACGAGACGTTCATCCCGGGAGACAGACGATGACGACCCAGCGAATGACGGCCGGCCGCGGTCGCGGCCCGATGCGCAGCCGCGGCGCGGTGGCGCTGGCGCTCCTCGCGGTCGCCTGCCAGGCGGCGCCCGCGCATGCCCATGGCGGCGGCGGGTTCCACGGTGGCGGAGGTGGCTTCGGCGGCGGTGGGTACCACGG
>JBJTIV010000264.1:0-2060 GCA_046095145.1 Planctomycetaceae bacterium | reverse complement strand
GACGGGGTGGTGAACTCGACGGACATCTCGCTGGTCAACGGCGGCGGCCGGTACAACGCGGGTGCGCCGGCGACGTGGCAGCAGGGTGACTACAACTACTCGGGCGACGTGAACTCGACCGACGTCTCGCTGCTCAACGGCACGGGGCGCTACGGCACGCCGTCGTACGTGCCCGCGGCGAGCCTGGGGGCGTTCGGTGGGGTGGGCGTGCCCGTGATGGCGAGCGTGCCCGAGCCGGCGGGCTGGCTGCTCGCGGCGCTCGGGCTGCTCGCGGCGCCCATCCTCGCCGGTCGCCGCGTGCGGTATGATCCCGCCCGGCGCGTCTGAGCGTCGACCCGGCGACTTTCGAGGAGCAGTCATGACGGCGGCACGGCGGCGCGGCGGACTGCGGCGGCGGGACTTTCTCGGCAGGATGTCGCTCGCCGGGGCGGGCTATTTCGTGGCCGCCGGCACCCGGCGGATGGCCAGTGCCAGCGCCAACGAGGAGCTCACCGTCGCCTGCATCGGCGTGGGCGGCAAGGGGGGCAGCGACTCCGACCACGCCGCCCTCTTCGGCCGCGTGATCGCGATCTGCGACGTCGACCGCAACACGCTCGAGAGCAAGGGCAGGGGGGAGAAGTTCACCGCCGCCGAGCGGTTCACCGACTACCGCGAGCTGTTCGCCAAGCACGGCGGGAAGATCGACATGTGCACGGTGTCGACGCCCGACCACATGCACGCCCCCGTCACGCTCGAGGCCATGCGGCTGGGCATCTCCTGCTACACGCAGAAGCCCCTCACCCGCACGATCCACGAGGCCCGGCTGCTCGCCGACGTCGCCCGGGAGATGGCGGCCAAGGGCGTGGTCACGCAGATGGGCAACCAGGGCACGGCCCTCGACTCCTCCCGCGAGGCGATCGCCCAGCTGAAGTCGGGCGTGCTCGGGCCGCTCAAGGAGGTCTATGCCTGGTCGAACCGGCCGGTCTGGGCGCAGGGCCCCGGGCGGCGGATGAACATCCGGCGCTACCAGACGCAGGCCATGCAGGAGATCGACGAGCAGGAGGATCCCGCCGTCACCGCCGAGGAGGTCAAGGCGATCGTGGCGGACTTCGTGGCCCGGAAGCAGGCGGAGGTGGCCAGGGCCCTCGAGCGGGTCGACTGGAAGGCCTGGCTGGGCGTGGCCCCGCCGCGCGAGTACTGGCCCGGCCTCTACCACTCGTTCGCGCATCGCGGCTGGTGGGACTTCGGCACCGGCGCGCTCGGCGACATGGCCTGCCACCAGCTCACGGTGCCCTTCGCCGCCTGCGGCCTCCGCGACCCCGTCTCGGTGGTCGCCCGGACCACCGGCCACGACTTCGACAGCTTCCCCGCCAGCTCGATCATCAAGTTCGAGTTTCCGGCGACGGCCGAGCGGCCCGCGATCCCGTTCTGGTGGTACGACCGCAAGGGCAACAAGCCGCCGCGGGAGGTGTTCGCCCCGTGGGGCATCGACACGGTGTCGGACAGCGGCGTGCTCGTGGTGGGCGAGAAGGGGGCCTTCTACAGCAACGACGACTACGCCGCGACGTACGAACTCAAGGGCGTGGAGCCCCGCACGGTCGAGTACGAGAAGGCGGTCAACCACGCGGGCGAAGGGGGCGTGGACCGCAATAACTTCGACGTCAACAACATGTACGAGTTCTTCCGCGCCAAGCGGGAGGGCGATCCGACGATCGCGAACTCCAACTTCGTCGACCGCGCCGGCCCGCTCACGGAGACGATCCTGCTGGGCAACCTCGCCGTGTGGGCGGCCTCCCGGGGCGGCCCGGGCGGCGAGATGGGTGACTGGGGCGAGAAGGTCGAGTGGGACGCGAAGAACCTCCAGGTCACGAACCTCGAATCGCTCAAGACACCGCGGGTGGCCGATCTCGTGAAGCCGGTGTACCCCGCGGGCTACCGCCTCGACTGAGACGACCCATGCCTCGCATCATGTTCCGCACCGTGCTCGCGCTCGTCGCCCTGCTGCTCGTCTGGTCGCCGGCCCGCGCGGCCGAGTCGGCCGACGCGGCGGCCCGCGCCCGCGTCGCGGCGCTGCCCGGGGC
>JBJTIV010000263.1:0-3261 GCA_046095145.1 Planctomycetaceae bacterium | reverse complement strand
CCATGGGCATGATGCCGGGCAGCACGATCTGCGGCCTGGCCGACGGCGCCGCCTGGCCGATCAAGAACGCGATCAAGAAGTTCCGCGGCGAGTTCGAGGACTACATCAAGCGCACGAATCCCGCCGGCTGGATGGTCACCGACCCGGTCCCCGCCCTCCAGATCGTGGGGGCGCACTGATGCACGCTGTGGGTTCACGAGTGAACCGTCGCCCGGACGGAGCGCATGGCTCCGTCGCTGAGGATCGTTCGCGCTACCTGCATGACACATCAATAGCCAACTGGGGCGAACGCTCCAAGGCTCCTCCGCCATCCGCTCCGCCCGGGCTCCCAACCTGGCACTCGCGACGCTCCGATGCTGAACGCCGGGGTCGGGGCGAGGATCGCGAGCCTAGGCCCGGCCTCGGCCTCAGCGAGCGAACTCGCACCGCCCCGGCGGCAATGCGGGCGGCTTCCTGCCCCTCGACGGGAAGACCCACATGCCCGTAGTCATCGTCGACGGACAGGAGATCGAGATCGGTGCCGACGAGCGGCTCAACTGCATCGAGGCTGCGCGCCGTGCGGGCAAGGAGATCCCCCACTACTGCTGGCACCCGGGCCTCTCCGTCGTGGCCAGCTGCCGGATGTGTCTCATCGAGACCGGCCAGCGCGACGCGGCGACGGGCAAGGTCTCGATGGTGCCCAAGCTCGTGCCGGGCTGCCAGACGCCGGTGAAGGACGGCACGGTGATCGTGACCGAGAGCCAGCTCGTGAAGGAGAGCCGGGCCCGGGTCGAGGAGGCGCTGCTCATCGACCACCCGATCGACTGCCCGATCTGCGACAAGGCGGGCGAGTGCCTGCTGCAGGACTACCACTTCGAGCACGGCCAGGCCGAGCGACGGGCCGACCTCCATCCCTTCACCAGCCGCAAGCGCGACGTGGGGCCCACGGTCACGCTGTTCGTGGACCGCTGCATCATGTGCACGCGGTGCGTGCGGTTCACCCGCGAGGTGAGCGGCACCGCGGAGTTGATGGTCTCGGCCCGTGGCAGCAAGGAGGAGATCGACGTCTTCCCCGGGTTCCCGCTCGACAACAAGCTCGCCGGCAACGTCGTCGACCTGTGCCCGGTCGGCGCGCTGGGCGACAAGGACTTCCTCTACCAGCAGCGGGTCTGGTTCCTGAAGCGGGAGGCCAACGTCTGCGGCGGCTGCGCGGCCGGCTGCTCGATCCACACCGAGCACAACCAGGACACGGTCTACCGCCTCAAGCCCCGCGAGAACCCGCACGTCAACACGTGGTGGATGTGCGACGACGGCCGCTACGGCTGGCACCACCTGCACGACGCCTCCCGCATCCTTTCGGCCGGCCGCCGCCGCGACGTCCGCACCAACGGCCACGGCGCGGCCGCCGACGCCTTCGAGACGGTCGAGTGGGCCGACGTCGTGACCCGGCTCCGTGACGACCTCAAGGCCGCGGGCCGCCTGGCCGTGGCCCTGTCGCCCATGCTCACCGTCGAGGAGGCCTGGATGCTCTGCGCGATCGCCCGGTCGATCGACCCCGAGGCCTTCCTGGCGGTCGGACACGTGCCGGTCGCGGGTGAAGACGAGACCTTCCCCGGCGGGTTCACGATCCGCGCGGAGAAGTGCCCCAACCGCCGGGGCGTCGAGGAGGTGCTCGCCATCCACGGCGCCGGCGGCCGCTCGTGGAGCGATCTGGTCGCGCACGTGTCCGCCGGCCACGCCGACGCCGCGTGGGTCACGGCCGGCTACCCGACCCCGTGGATCGACGACGCCACCGCGGCCGCCTTCGCCGGCCTCCGGCAGCTCGTCGTGCAGGACCTGTTCGAGTCGCCGCTCACGGCCCGCGCCACCTGGCGGCTGCCCGCGGCGGGCTTCGCCGAGCGGGCCGGCACCTGGGTCAACGTGGCCCACCATGCGCAGAGCTTCCGGGCCGCGATCCGGCCGCCGGCCGGCGTGTGGCCCGAGGGGCGGCTGTTCTGGAACATGCTCGGCCGCCGCGGGCTCTACGACCCGGTCTCCGTCCGCCGGCAGATCGGCGAGTCGTCCGCCGCGTTCGCGGCCCTCGCCGCCGACGTGCCCCCCACCGGCATCGACCTCCGCGCGAGGCAGTTGGCATGAGCCTCCTCCCCTCGCTGCCCACCCTCGTGGCGCTCGTGAAGATCGGCCTCTTGATCGGCGGGCTGATGACGGCGGCCGCCTACCTCGTGCTCGTCGAGCGCTGGATGGCGGCCTGGGTGCAGGACCGCAAGGGCCCCAACCGCGTCGGCATCCCGCTCACGAAGGTGCGCTTGTTCGGCCTCGGCCAGCCGCTCGCCGACGGCCTGAAGATCATCCTCAAGGAGGACTTCACGCCCCGGCACGTCGATCGCGTGCTCTACACGGCCGCGCCGCTGGTGATCCTCGCCGCGTCGCTGGCGATCTTCGCGGCGATTCCCTTCGGCAGTTCGCTGCCGCCGATCCCCGCCCTGGGCCTCACCGGCGAGGAGCCGCTGCTCGTGGCCCCCGGCCTCGACGTGGGCGTGCTCTGGGTGTTCGCGCTGTCGAGCATCGCCGTCTACGGCGTGCTCCTCGGGGGCTGGGCGAGCAACAACAAGTACGGCTTCCTGGGCGGCCTCAGGAGCAGCGCGCAGCTCGTGTCGTACGAGATCCCGCTGGGCCTCGGCCTCCTGGGCGTCGTGCTCGCGGCCGGGTCGCTCAAGCTCGACGCGATCATGAACGCCCAGGCCGACACCGGCGTGTGGTACGCCTTCGCGCAGCCGCTCGGGTTCATCGTGTTCCTCGTGGCCAGCTTCGCGGAGGCGGCGCGGCTGCCCTTCGACCTGCCCGAGGCCGAGCAGGAGCTCGTCGGCGGCTACCACACCGAGTATTCGGGCATCAAGCTCCTCCTGTTCCTGGTGGCCGAGTTCCTCCACATGGTCACCGCGGCGTTCCTGATCGTGATCATGTTCCTCGTCGGCTTGCACCTCTGGGGCGTCACCGGCTCCGGCCAGGAGGTGACGTGGCTGGGCGCCTTCGTGCGGTTCGGCGTGCTCTCCGCCAAGATCCTCGGCGTGATCCTCTTCTTCATGCTGGTCCGCTGGAGCTGGCCGCGATTCCGCTTCGACCAGCTGATGAACCTCGCCTGGAAGGTGATGCTGCCCCTGGGCCTCGCCAACCTCGTCACCGTGGCGGCCGTCGAGGAGTTCCGCCCCCAGCTCGTGGCCGGCCTGGGGGAGGGCTGGGCGCGAACCGCCGCCATCGCGGCGCCGTGGGCGGTCTTCTTCC
>JBJTIV010000262.1:0-5760 GCA_046095145.1 Planctomycetaceae bacterium | reverse complement strand
CCCCCCAACGCCCCGGAGACCCGTCGCCTCCGCTCCGGGCTTGGATATCGGACATCCGGGCTCAGGCCCGGCGGGCCGGGTGGATACCAGCCGGCGGATGCCGGCCAAGGTGCGTTCGGCAGGATGCCGAGACGCGCCGTGAACACAGTCCCGTCGCTTCCGCTCCGGGCTTGGATCGAGGACATCCCGGTTCAGGCCCGGAGGGCCGGGTTGATACCAGCCGGCGGATGCCGGCCAAGGTGCGTTCGGCAGGATGCCGATGTTTCGCGTGAAGCGAGTCAGCCCTTCTTGGCCTTGCCACCCGCGGCCTTGAGGCGGGCCGAGAGCCGCGACTTGATGCGGGCGGCGCGGTTGCGGTGGATCGTCTTCTTGGCCGCGGCCTGGTCGACCTTCTTCGTGACCGTGCGGAAATGCTCGCCGGCCGTCGAGGCGTCGCCCTTCGAGAGCGCGTCGAGCACCTTGCGGACCTGCGTCTTGACCTCCGACTTCACCGCGCGGTTGCGGTCGCGGTTGCGGAGGTTCTGGCGATGGCGCTTCTTGGCGCTGGCCGAATGGGGCATGCGATCTGATCCTCGGGAACGATGGCGGGATCGACGGCCGGTCCGCGTCGCGGAGTCGTCAGCCGTCGGCGTCCGACCGACTGTTATCCTTCGCCGTCCCCAACTTGTCCAGACGCTGGGCCACGTCGCGGTAGTTGAAGTCGAGGGCCGCGAGCGTCGACAGGTACTTGCGGGCGGAATCGGGGTCTTCGAGGCCCGTCGCCAGGACGCCCGCGCGGTACAGCGCGCGCTTGCGGAGGTCGAGCTCCCGGTCGGTGAGCGCCTCGACCGCGGCCTGGTAGCTCTGCATGGCGAGCTGGTACTGCTTGATCTTCTGGAAGCACTCGCCGAGTTCCAGCGACACCGCCCCCTTGCGCCGCGGGTCCTGCACCACCTCCTGGAAGGAGCGGATGGCCTCGCGGTGGTTGCCGGCCGCCTTCAGCCGCATGGCCAGCTCGTACTTCCAGATCAGGTTCTCCGGATAGCGGCTGCAGCGGGCGGCGTACACGTCGATCTCCTGCTTGAGCTGGGCCGCCTTGAGCCGCTCCACGAGGGCCCGGCCCTCGGGCGTGTCGCCCGCCTCCAGCCGCTTCTCCGCCAGCAGCACCTTGTGACGCGACCAGCGGAGCTGGCGGTCCTCGATGTGCTCCCGCACCTTGAGGTCGTTGCCTGACGCGGCGAGCGCCTGCGCGAGCACCTTCTCGGCGGCCTCGACCGTCGAGTCACGCTCGAGCAGGTCAGCGAGCTCGAGGTAGGCGTCGATGGCCGCCGGGTTCGTGCGGATCTCCTCCTTGAGCTCGGCGGCGCGGCCGCCGCCGGCCGGCGCGGCCGCGCCGGGCTTCTGGCCAGCGGCGCCTCCCGCGGCGGGCCGGCCCGTCATGCCCTGGCCGGCCACGATCGTCTTCTCGACCGAGAGCCGCGCGATCTCGCGCTCGGACTCCTCGCGGAGCCCCTTCTGGTTGCCGATCCGCCGCCAGCACTCGATGGCCTGGTCGAACAGGCCCTGGTTGGCCGCGAACCGGGCGCACTGCCGGTTGACCTCGGCGTCGGCCGGAGCGGCATCGAGCGCCGACCGCAGGTAGATGCCCTGGGCGTCGAGATACATGAGGTTGCCGCAGGCCTCGGCCATGGCCAGGAGCGTGGCATGGTCGGTCGGATTCGACTTGAGGATCTCCACGCCGTGCTTCACGACCTCGCGCCACTGGGCGGCCGCCGCGAACTTCTTGAGGCCCATCCGCGACCCGGTCGACAGCAGCGACGACAGCCCGAGGCCCTTCTTCCCGCCGTGCTTCCGCTTGAGCACGCCGAGCAGGCCCTGCAGGTAGATCGCGTTGGACGGATCGCCCATCACGCAGATCGCGAACATCTCGATCGCGTAGTCGAGGTTCGTGGGGGCGTTCTGCGTGCCCCGCTGGAAGCACTGCAGCAGCCGGGACCGCTCCGTCGGCGAGAGGCTCGCGGCCCCGACCGACGCGGAGGGATCGACGGGTCCGGTCGCCGACGCGGTAGACTCTGGAGGCATGGCGGGTGAGGCTGGCGGGTGTCGAGCCCGAGAGTGTATGCCCGCCGCCCGGGGGCCGGAACCCGGCCCGCCGAAACGCCCCGGTCACGACGCCACCATGCCATCCGCCCGAGTGGACGACGTCCCGATCCGGCCCGTGCCGGAGGGTCGCATCGTGTTCGTGGGCGCCGGGCCGGGAGCCGCCGACCTGCTCACGCTGCGGGCGGTCGACTGCCTGCGGCGCGCCGACGTGATCGTGCACGACCGGCTCGTGCCAGCGGCGCTGCTCGACGCCGTCGCCGCGCGGGCCGAACGGATCCCGGTGCCCCGCGCCGACGACGCCGACCCCGGCGCGGCGACGGGGCGGCTGCTCGTGGCCCTGGCCGCGGCGGGCAGGTCGGTGGTGCGGCTCAAGGGGGGCGACCCGACCGTGTTCGCCCGGCTCGCGGAGGAGCTCGAGCCCGTGCGGCAGGCGGGCATTCCCTGCGAGTTCGTGCCCGGCGTGACGGCGGCGCTGGCGGCCGCGGCGACGGCCGCCGTGCCGCTTACGAGCCGCTCGGCGGCGTCGAGCCTGACGATCGTCACCGGCCACGAGGCCGACACCAAGGCGGAGGCCTGCGACCTGGCCCGGCTGGCGGCGCTTCCCGGCACGATCGCGGTCTACAGGGGGGTCGAGCAGGCGGCGCGGTGGGCGCAGGATCTCGTGGCCGCCGGCCGGCCGGCCGACACCCCCGTGACCGTCGTGAGCCGCTGCTCGTGGCCCGACGAGCGGATCGTGACGAGCACGCTCGACGGCTTGGCGGCCGACGTGGCCCGTCACGGCTGCCGGCCACCGGCGGTGATGCTCGTCGGCGCGGCGGCGGCGCCGGCGCGCGGGCCGCTCGCGGGCCGCACCGTGCTCGTCACGCGGCCGGACGGGCAGGGGGCCGAGCTCGCCGCCGCGGTGCGGGCGGCCGGGGGCGCGTGCGTGAGCGTGCCGCTCGTCCGCATCGGGCCGCCGGACTCGTGGGCGGCCCTCGATGCCGCGATCACGCGGGCCGACCTCGTCGACTGGATCGTGTTCGCGAGCGTCAACGGCGTGCGCGGCTTCTGCGAGCGGCTGCGGGCCGCCGGCCGCGACGCCCGCGGCCTGGGCACCGCCCGCATCGCGGCGGTGGGCCCCGCCACGCGTCGCGAGCTCGAGGCCCGCGGGCTCGGGGTGGACCTCGAGCCGGCGACCTTCAGTTCCGAGGGGCTGGCCGCGGCCTTCGCCGGCCAGCCGCCGGGGAGACGCTTCCTGCTCGTGCGCGCCGACCGCGGCCGCGACGCGCTCAAGCGCGAGCTCGAGGCGCGGGGTCACCACGTCGACGAGGTGGCCGCCTACGCGAGCCGCCCGGTGGAGACGCTCCCGCCGGAGACCCTCGCGGAACTGGACCGGACCGGCGTCGACTGGATCACGGTCACGAGCCCCGTGATCGCAGCGGCCGCGGTCGGCGCGTTCGGCGAGCGGCTGCGGCGCTGGCGGATCGCGAGCATCAGCCCGCTGTCGTCGGCGGCGCTCGAGGCCGCGGGCCTGCGGCCCACCGTGGAGGCCCAGCGGGCGACGGCCGACGCGCTCGTCGACGCGATCGTGGACCACGAGTCGCGGCGGCCGGCCCGCGGCACGCCGCCGGCAGAATCGGCCCAACCCGCCGGGTGACCGGCCCGCGGCGGAACCGACCCTGCGGACTTTCGCGGCCGGCCGCGGCCCGGTGGAGCCGCGCCGCGGCGCGGCCGATACGACCACGGGCGGAGGCGGTGCCGCGGGCCGGAAAAACCGGCCCGCGGCGACACGCCGCCCGAGTGGAGCGCGGCATGACGGCCAGAACTTCGCCCGCGACGGTCGTCATCTGCACGTCGCAGCCCCGGCAGGCCGGTGGTCCGGTCCGGTCGACCATGCCGCTGACGCGGGTGGTCGACCTCGACACGCTCCTCGGCGGCGGTCACGACGGCGCCGACGTCGCGCTGGCGATCGACCCGCGCTGGCTCGTCTCGCGGCAGGCGCTGCGGCAGGCGCTCGTGCGGGCGCGGCATGCGGCCCCGCGACTGGAGGCGGCCGTCCTCGGCGGCGGGTTGCTCGCCCACCACGCCGTCCTCGTCGAGGAGGGCATCCGCGCGGTGCTCGTCGACGAGTTCGCCGCGGTGGGCCGCGGGCCCCGGCGGCCCGCGCCGGCCGGATGGCCGTGCCGCAACGTGGCCTGGGGTCTGTGGGAGGTGCGGTCGTGCCCGCCGCGCCGCGGACGGGGCTGGGGCTGGGTGCCGGGCCTGCCGGCGCCGCGGTCCGGCGGCCTGCACGCGGCCGTGGCCGGAGACCGGCGGCTGGTCGACTGGGCGGCCCGCGCCGTGGCCCGCGGCCGGGCGGTGGCCGTCACGCTCGCCGCCCTGCCCGCGATCCTGGAGGGCCGCACGGCGACGCCGCTGGCGGCCTCGGTGCTCAAGGTGGCCTAGGACCTCGGGGTCGCCTAGGCTCGCGCCATCAGCGACCAGCTCAGGTAGGCCACGATCAGTCCCGCGACGAGGAAGCCCACGTCGGCGGCGATGCTCACCCTCTGGAACGGGAAGCCGGCCGCGAGGTCGGCCGCGAACAGGACCGCCACGAGGCCGGACACGATCAGGCCGACGAGGGCGAGCGGTTTGGGCACGCGATGGGCTCCCGCGGTGTGGCCGCGTTTCACTCCGGCCGACGCCGACTTACGATACCGTGCCCGGGCCCCCGATCCAGTGCGGCGGCGACCCGGCCGCGTGCCGGGAGCGTCCCGGTCGCCCGCGCCGCCCGACGCCCCGCGAGAACCCCCGTGTCCGCCTCCCGGCCAGGCCGCACCGCCGTCTACACCGGCTCCTTCGACCCGATCACGCTCGGCCACCTCGACGTCATCGAGCGGGCGGCGCGGATCTTCGACGGGATCGTGGTGGGGGTGGGCATCAATCCCGACAAGCAGCCGCTGTTCTCGCTCGAGGAGCGGGTGGAGCTCGTGGAGGCCACCGTGGGCCGGCTGCCGAACGTGCGGGTGGAGCGGTTCAGCGGTCTGTCGGTGGCCTTCGTGCGGGCCCAACAGGCCCACGTGCTGCTGCGGGGCGTGCGCTCGCTGACCGACATCGAGGCGGAGTTCACGATGACGCTGGCCAACCGCAAGCTCGATCCGGCTGTGGAGACGGTGTTTCTCATGGCCGACGCGGCCTACTCCCACATCTCGTCGTCGCTGCTCAAGCAGATCACGCCGCTGGCCGACGACGAGGCGCTCTCGCGCTTCGTGCCCCCGCCGGTGGTGCAGGCCCTGCGCCGCAAGCTCGCCGCGGGCTGACGCCGCCCGGGGCCGATGGACGGCGGGCTCGCGGCATGCACCCGGAGCCCCGTCGAGGAGGCGGAAAAGTCCGAGGCGGTCTCGCCCAACCACCCGGAGTCCCGTCGCTTCCGCTCCGGGCTTGGAGAACGGACATCCGGGGTCAGGCCCGGAGGGCCGGGTGGATACCAGCCGGCGATGCCGGCCAAGGCACGTTCGGCAGGATGCCGAGACGTGCCGTGATCACAGTCCCGTCGCTTCCGCTCCGGGCTTGGACACCCGACATCCGTGGCCAGGCCCGGAGGGCCGGGTTGTGTCCATCGGTCGGATGCCCGCCAAGCCCGGGGCGGCAGGCTGGCGGGCCCGGGCGTGGAGCAAGACCGGGCGAGTCGGCTCGGGGCGTGGAGACAGGGCAACCGAG
>JBJTIV010000261.1:0-4864 GCA_046095145.1 Planctomycetaceae bacterium | reverse complement strand
GCAGTGGACGGCGTAGACCACGGCGCCGGGGTGTTCGTCGGCCGCCGCTCCGGCGGCGGCCGCGGCGGCGGCCAGCCAGGCCGCCGCGGCCCGCCTCCGCCGCAAAACCACGCGGACTCCGGCCGCGCGAAGACGAGACGGCCGGCCGAGGTCTGCAGCGTGCTCGTCACCGCGACCGGCACGGTGCGGCCGATCTGGCTGCGGCCGTTCTCCACGACCACCATCGTGCCGTCGTCGAGGTAGCCCACGCCCTGATCGGGCTCCTCGCCCTGCTTCACGAGCCGTACCGAGAACGCATCGCCCGGCACGTAGGCCGGCTTGAGGGCGATGGCCACGTCGTTGACGTTGAGCGCGGGCACCGACCGCACCCCGGCGATCTTCACGAGGTTGGCGTCGGTGGTGACGATCCGGCCGCCAAGGCGTGCCGCCAGGGCCACCACCCGCGACTCCGCGGCGGCCGCCTCGTCGTCGTCCTCGCCCGGTCCGACGACGTCGATCTCGACCCGCTTGCACGACCGCAGCCTCTCGAGCACGTCGAGTCCGCGGCGGCCGCGAGTGCGCCGCTGCCGGTCGCCGGAATCGACCGCCTCCTGGAGCTCGTCGAGCACGAACGACGGCACCACGAAGCGGCTGTCGAAGACGCCGGCCTCGGCGAGGTCGGCGATCCGGCCGTCGACGATGGCCGCGGTATCGAGCACGTTGGGCCGCAGGCCGCGGACGTCGCGGGCGAACTCGACGAACGGGATCAGGAACCGGAAGTCGTCGCGTGTCTGGAGCAGGAGGCTCGTGCACGAGTAGCAGAGCACCGCACCGAGGACGAGCGGCAGCCATTGCCAGACGGCACTGCCACGGTTGAGCGGCAGCACCGGCGCGAGCGCCAGCACCGCGATGTAGGTGAGGAACACCCCGATGAGCAGGCCGAAGTAGACGGCCGTGATGGTGGTCAGGCTCTTGCGGCGGATCGCGGCATCGACGCCCATCACGGCCAGCGGCAGCGCGAGCATGCCGGCGAGCACCGCGCCGGGCACCCACAGCGGCGCCTGGCGGAGAGGCTCCGAATTGACGATCAGCACGGCGATCCCGGCGGAGACCGCCAGGAAGATCGCACGCAGGACGATGAGGGCCATGGGATGCGGGCCGCGTGGGACGGAGACCTGACGGCCAACCGAATTCGGTCAAAATTGTACCACATGGCCCGCACCGCTCGACGACGGTGCGCCCGGCGGCGTGCCGGTCTCACGCCCCGAGCCGCGACTCGCAGTCCCGCTCGAGGTAGCGGTCCGTCATGCCGGCGAGATAGTCGGCCACGCTGCGACGCGTGCCGCAGTCGGCCGCCCGGTCGCGGAACCTGGGAGGCAGCGCGTCCGGATGGTCGCAGTACCAGCCGAACAGCCTCGTCAGCGCCGCCTGGGCCGGCTGCCGCGCGGCCAGCACCCGCTCGCTGCGATACACCCGCGCGAACAGGAATTTCTCCAGCTCCCGCTTGCCCGCCGCCACCGCCGGTGTGTGGGTGACGAGCCGGCCCGGCGGGCCGCCGTCGGCGCCCGCGAAGGCGGCCCGCACCCGGGCCACCGAGTCGACGCCCCGCGACTCGAGCGTCGACCGCGTGGACTGCACGAGGTCCGCGATCTGCTCGTCCACGATCTCGTGGAGCACGGCGTGGCGCAGGGCCGCGCCCGCCAGCCGGCCCTGGCGGTCGGCCACGCGGGCGGCGGCCGCCGCCACCAGCGGCAGCTCGAGGAGCTCCTCGAGCCGCACCAGGCCCAGTTCCAGCGCGTCGGCGGCGTCGTGGGTGTCGTAGGCGATCGAGTCGGCCGCATCGACGACCTGCGTCTCGAGCAGCGGGGCCGGCGCCGTGCCGTCCTTCTTGCGCGTGGCCTGGGCGTCGAGCACCTCCCGCGACAGGTTCAGGCCGGGGAAGCGCGCATACCGCAGCTCGAGGATTTCCATGATCCGCAGCGCCTGGGCGTTGTGATTGAAGCCCCCCTCGTCGCGGAGCAGCTCGGCGAGCGTGTCCTCGCCGGCGTGGCCGAGCGGCGGGTGGCCGATGTCGTGGGCCAGGGCCAGCGTTTCGACGAGATCCTCGTTGAGGCCCAGCGCGCGGGCGAGCGTGCGGGCGATGCTCGTGACCTCCAGCGTGTGGGTGAGCCGGCTGCGGTGGTAGTCGCCGTGGTAGCCGGTGAACACCTGCGTCTTGTGGGCGAGCCGCCGGAAGGCCGCCGAGTGGACGACCCGGTCGCGGTCGCGCTGGTAGGGGCTGCGGAACGGGTGCGGCTCCTCGGGATGGACGCGGCCGGCCGAGTCGGCGGCCCGCATCGCCCACGGCGCGAGGATGAGCGACTCGCGCGCCTGCCAGTCGAGCGGCGGCCGCGGCAGGGTCATGGCGGCGCGCCCCGGGCGGCCGTGAGCTGTTCCCACAGGGCGTCGAGCGCCTGCGGCAGGACACGGACGCCCGCCACGCTCGTCATGACGTTCACGTCGCCCTGCCAGCGCGGCACGAGATGCCAGTGCAGATGGCCCGGCACCCCGGCGCCGCCCGCGGTGCCGAGATTGAGGCCGATGTTGAAGCCCTGCGCGAGCATGGATCGCTCGAGGATGCCGCACCACTCGGCCAGGCGGCGCTGCAGCTCGAGCAGGACGGCGTCGGGGACGTCGGCGAGCGTGGCCCGATGGTCCAGCGGCGCCACGAGCAGGTGGCCGTTGGAGTACGGATAGCGGTTGGTGAGCACCACCGCGTGGTCCGTCCGCTCGACGACGCCGAGCGCGCGATCGGCGGCAGCCTCGGCCGCCGCGGCCCGGCACAGAAAACAGTCCCGGTCGGCGCCCGGCCGCCAGGCACGGGGCTCGGGAACCGGCGCCGCGGAGCCGCCGCCCTGCACGTAGCCCAGGCGCCATGGAGCCCAGAGGGAGTCGGTCTGCATGGCCGGGAATCCTACCCGAAACGGCGCTGCGGTGCCGTGGCCTTTGGGCCTATCATCCGCGCCGGCTCGGACGCTCGCGGCGAGGCGACGGCGTGGAATTCAAGGTCGATCTCGACGTGTTCGCAGGTCCGCTGGACCTGCTCCTCTACCTCGTGAAGAAGCACGAGGTCGACGTGACGACGGTGCCGATCGCGAAGATCGCCACCGAGTTCGTCGCCTATCTCGACGTGCTCTCGGAACTCGCCGTCGACCAGGTGGGCGACTTCGTCGACCTGGCCACGGTGCTCCTGGAGATGAAGGCCCGGGCCCTCGTGCCGCGGCCCGAGGAGACCGAGGAGCCGGTCGAGATGGCGCGGGAGGATCTCGTGCAGCGGCTGCTCGAATACAAGCAGTACCGCGACGCGGCGGCGCTGCTCGAGGACCGCGCCAGGCTCTGGGAGGCGCGGTCGCCGCGGCTGACCGTGGCCCACGGGACTTCCGCCGACGGCCCGGCCGAGGTCACCATCGGCGACGTCCACGTGTGGGACCTCGTGGGGGCGATGGCCCGCGTGCTGCGGAAACGGGAGCAGCGGCGGCCCCGCCAGATCGTCCATGACGACACGCCGCTGGAGGTGCACGTCGCCCGGATCGAGGCGCTGGTGGCGGAGCAGGGAAGGGTGGCCTTCACCGGGCTGTTCGACGACGAGATGCCGCGCTCGAAGGTGGTGGGTATCTTTCTGGCTGTGCTCGAGCTCGTCCGCCGCGGCCGCCTCGTCACGCGGCAGGCGGACCTGTTCGAGGAGATCTGGCTCGAGCCCGCCCCGCCGCGTCCGGCCACGCCGGCATCCGCATGATCGACAATTCGCCCTACCGCACGCTCGTGCACAAGGGGCTCACGGTCGAGGGCTACTCGCGGGCCGCGGTGCAGAGCTGCTGGCGGATCCCGGAGCTCAAGCTCGGCTTCGACCTGGGCGCCCAGCCCTGGGGCTTCATGGCCACGGCCACGTGGTTCGTGACGCACACGCACCTCGACCACATCGCCGCCCTGCCGGTCTACGTGGCCAGGCGGCGGATGATGAAGATGGAGCCGCCCACGATCTGGCTGCCGGAATCGGCGATCGAGCCGATCGAGCGGCTGCTGCGGGCCGTGTCGCGGCTGGACCGCGGCCGGCTCCCTTGCACGCTCCTGCCCGCGCGGCCCGGCGACGAGATCGAGCTCTCTCGGGAGCACGTGGTCACCGTCTCCTCCACCTGCCACACGATCCCCAGCGTGGGCTACGTGGTCTGGGATCGGCGGCGCAAGCTCAAGCACGAGTTCCAGGGCCTGCCCGGCGACAAGATCCGCGACCTGCGGCTCTCCGGGGTCGACGTGACCCAGGAGATCCGCACGCCGCTGGTGGCCTACCTCGGGGACAGCTCGCCCGAGGGCCTCGACCGCTGCCCGGCCATGTTCGAGGCCATGGTCCTGATCACGGAACTCACCTTCGTCGCCCACTCGCACCGCAAGGACAAGATCCACAAGTTCGGCCACATGCACCTCGACGACCTCTTGGCCCGCCGCGACCGCTTCCGCAACGAGGTGGTGATCGCCACGCATTTCTCCACGCGCTACACCGACGACCGCATCCGCCGGATCCTGGCCAGGAAGATCCCCGACATGCTCGACGGGCGGCTCAATATCTGGCTGTAAGGCGGCGGGAACTCGCCCAACCCGGCTTCGGGGTCGCCCATGCCCCGTCGCCGGACGTTCGCTTCGGCCTTCCGGGCCTGTGCTCACTCGGAGACGTCTGCGCTCCGGCATCCATGCCTGCGCTGGCCGTCTACGCCGGCTCTCAGGGCTATGGGCGACCCCTCGCCTGCCTCTTTCCGTGTGAGTGAGGCTCGGGGCTCCCCAGTCCCTCGAGCCGGCGTATGACGACAAACGAAGCCATGGATGGCGCAGTGCCGTCGGCATCCGAGCGAGC
>JBJTIV010000260.1:0-5098 GCA_046095145.1 Planctomycetaceae bacterium | reverse complement strand
CGATCGGCAGTGCCAAAAACCCGCCACGCCGCGGTCTCCGTGAGGATCGCGGCGTGGCCGGAAGGCACCCTCCCCGCGGGCCCGCATCGGCCCCGGATCCGGTCGCTGCGGGACGGGCCCGCGTGATGCGAGCACGAATCCGGGCCGCGGTGGCGGGATTGGCCGCCCGTCGGCAGAATGGGGGGCCGTCGAGGAGCCCCATGCAGGAACTGCCGAAGCACTACGACCACAAGGCCGCCCAGGCGCGGTGCCGGCAGATCTGGGACGCGGGCCGCTTCTGGCACGCGGAGCCGCCGGCACCGGGTGATCGCCGGACGATCTTCTCGATCGTCATCCCGCCGCCGAACGTGACCGGGGCGCTGCACCTCGGCCACGCCCTCAACAACACGCTCCAGGACATCCTCGTGCGGGCCCGGCGGATGCAGGGCTGCCTCACGCTGTGGATGCCCGGCACCGACCACGCCGGCATCGCCACCCAGGCCGTCGTCGAGCGCCGGCTCCTCGAGGAGGAGAGACGCTCCCGCCACGATCTCGGCCGCGAGGCGCTCGTGGGCCGGATCTGGGACTGGAAGGAGCAGTACGAGAAGCGGTTCCACGGGCAGCGCCGCAACCTGGGCGCTAGCTGGGACTGGGACCCCACGCGGTACACCCACGACGTGCGGTGCGGCACGGCCGTGCGCGAGGCGTTCTTCCGACTGTTCCAGAAGGGCCTCGTCCGCCGCGGCAAGCGGCTCGTGAACTGGGACACCTTCCTGCAGACGGCCGTCAGCGACGACGAGGTCTTCCACGAGGAGGTGAAGGGCCACTTCTGGCACATTCGCTACGACGTGATCGACCCGCGGCCCGGTGAGCCGACGAGCGTGACGGTGGCCACCACGCGGCCCGAGACGCTGCTCGGCGACACGGCCGTGGCGGTGCATCCCGACCCCGCCGCGGCCCTCGACGCGGTCGAGAAGTCGCTCCGCGAGAAGCGGACGACCACGCCGGCCAAGGAGCAGGCGGCCCTCGATGCGGACCTGGAGAACCTCGCCGCCCGCCGCCGCGACCTGCTGCCCCTCCTCGAAACGCTCACGGCCATGGCCCGGGCCGGCCGGCAGGTGCGGCTGCCGCTCCTGGGCCGCGCGATCCCGCTCGTGGCCGACGAGTGGGCGAAGCCGGAGCTGGGCAGCGGCTGCGTGAAGATCACGCCCGCGCACGACGCCAACGACCACGACGTGGGCCGGCGGCGGTCGCTGCCGATGATCAACATCCTCAATCCCGACGGCACGCTCAACGCCGAGGCCGGGCCCTACCGGGGGCTCACGATCAAGAAGGCCCGTGAGAAGGTCGTGGCGGACCTCGAGGCCGCCGGCCAGCTCGAGCGGGTGGAGGACCGGCTCATCGACCTGGCGCATTCGGATCGGTCGAAGACGCCGATCGAGCCCTACCTCGCCGACCAGTGGTTCATCCGCATGGACGAGCTCGCGCAGCCCGCGCTCGACGCGGTCACGGGGGGCCGCGTGCGGATCGTGCCGGAGCGCTACGCCAAGAGCTACCTCGACTGGCTCTCGGAGAAGCGGGACTGGCCGGTGAGCCGCCAGCTCTGGTGGGGCCACCGGATCCCGATCTGGCACGTGGGCGGCGTGGGCGAGGCCGATCTCGAGGCCGTCTTCGGCGGCCGCGGCACGATCGCCTGGAAGCCCGACGACGCGGGCGGCTGGTTCGTCTGCTCGAGCGACGAGGCGCTCCCCGTGGACGCCGTCGCGGGACAGCCGCTCGTGCGCGACCCCGACGTGCTCGACACCTGGTTCTCCTCGGCGCTCTGGCCGCATTCCACGCTCGGCTGGCCCGCCGCCACGCCCGAATTGGCCGCCTTCTATCCCACGACCGCGCTCGTCACCAGCCGCGACATCCTCACGCTGTGGGTCGCGCGGATGGTGATCAGGGGGGTGGTCGACACCGGCGAGATCCCGTTCCACGAGGTCTCGATCCACCCCAAGATCCTCGACCGCTACGGCGAGACGATGAGCAAGAGCAAGGGGAACGGCGTGGACCCCGTGGACGTGATCGAGTCGCTCGGCGCCGACGCCCTGCGCTTCGCGCTGGCCGGCATGGCGACCGAGACGCAGGACGTGCGCATGCCGGTGGACTTCCAGTGCCCGGCGTGCTCCGCGCTCGTCGAGCAGACCGTGCAGAACCGCACGAAGCCCCGGATCGACTGCCTGAAGTGCGGGCAGCCCTTCCGCACGCAGTGGGCCTCGGCCGCCGCCGACCTCGCCCTGCCCCGCGGGCCCGCCGTGAGCGAGAAGTTCGAGGCGGGCCGCAACTTCTCCAACAAGCTCTGGAACGCGACCCGGTTCGTGCTCATGAACCTGGAGGGATTCGAGGCCGGGCCGCTCGCCGCGACCGACCTCGCCGGGGCGGCCCTCGAGGATCGCTGGCTCGCCAGCCGCCTGGCCACGGTGGCCCGCGAGGCCGCCGCGGCCATCGACGAGTATCGCTACGCGGAGGTGGCCCGCGTGCTCTACGCGTTCGCCTGGGACGAGTTCTGCTCGGCCTATCTCGAGCTCTGCAAGCCGCGCTTGGCCGATCCGGCCCACCGCGACCGGGCCCGGGCGATGCTCCTGCTCGGCCTCGACACCATCCTCCGGCTCCTGCACCCGATCATGCCCTTCGTGACCGAGGAGATCTGGCAGCACCTGCGGGTCGTGGCCGGTGGCCGCCGCATGCCGTGGGATGCCGGTCCCCTGCCCGAGTCGATCATGGTGGCGGCGTGGCCGACGCCGCCGGCGTCGTGGTCCGACGCCACCACCGAGGCCCGCTTCGGCACGTTCCTGGCGGTGGTGGGGGCGATCCGCGAGATCCGCGCGCGGCAGAACGTGCCGCCGAAGACCCGCGTGAGCGTGGCGATCCGCACGTCGCCGGAGACGGCCGCACTCCTCGAGCCGATGCACGCGGCGATCGCCTCGATGGCCGTGGCCGACCTCGCGGCCGTCGGCCCCGCCGCCGCCGGCCCGCCGTCGGCCGCCACGGCCTCGGCCGCCGGCTGCGAGGTGTTCGTGGACCTGGCCGGCCTCGTCGACGTGGCCGCCGAGATCGCGCGGCTGGAGAGGGAGAACGCGAAGACGGCCGGCTTCATCGAGGCCAAGAAGAAGAAGCTCGCCGACGAGACCTTCGCCGCCCGGGCCCCGGCAGCCGTCGTGGCCAAGGAGCGGGCCCAACTGGCCGAACTCGAGGCCAAGCTCGCCGCCGGGACGGCCTCCCTGGCCGACCTGCGCAGCCGCAAGTCGTAGGCGATTCCGAGGAAGCCCGGAGCGCGAGTTCTGATGGTGCGCGCCGGCCTTGTTGAAGCCCCCGGCGGCAGCTGGGGGACTCCGGGTGACCCCGGCTCCCGGTCCTCATGCGGTTCGAGCGCACATGCCGAAAACGCCGCCACATCCGTGGGGCATGGCAGACGGTCTCCGCCGCGACGCGGTGTCCCCGGGCTTCCGCCCGGGGATTGCATGTGCGTCCTCTGGTTCCGGCCGCCTCCGTCACGGCCGCCTTGGAGCGTCGTATCTGCATGAGGGAGCCACCCGCGTTCCCCGCGCTCAACGCGGGGATTTCCTGACGGGAGGCACCGTCCCGACGTGGGTCGTGGCGGGTGAATGGCCCTGGCGTTTGGGGTACACTGCCCTGTCGTCGTGGGTGGACGCAGTCGGGCGGATGCGTCGCGAAGCCCCGCCCTTTCGGAGCACGGCCGATGAGCATTCAAATGGAACTCGCCCGGATCATCATCAGCGAGGTCAACGACCAGCAGGTCGTGTATCTCAAGGAGGTCGAGGGCGACCGCACGTTTCCCATCCTCATCGGCCTGTTCGAGGCCACCAGCATCGACCGGCGGGTGAAGCACCACCAGTCGCCCCGGCCCCTCACGCATGACCTGCTCGTGGCGGCCGTGGAGCTCATGGGAGGCGAGTTCGAGGAGGTGGTGATCTCGGAGCTCAAGGAGCACACCTACTTCGCCGTGATCCGCGTCAAGAAGGATGGTGAGGTGGTGGAGATCGACGCCCGGCCGTCCGACGCGATCGCCGTGGCCGTGACCTGCGAGCCCAACCTCCCGATCTACGTGTCGGAAGAGGTTCTGGAGAACGTGCTCGGCTGACGGGTGCGGCCCATGGCCGCCGGGAGACGGGCGAGCACGCGATGAACATGCTCCGCCAGGCATGGCAAGCAGTGTGTGATCGACTGGTGAGCGTGTCGCCGCGTTCATTCCTCAACTCGTTGCGAAAGAACCACTTTGACTACGTAGCCCGCGAGTTCAACCGGCCTCATGCCCATGCGTGGAGCCAGTTCGTGACTCCGCCCCAGATGGACCGATTCGAGGACGTGGTCGCGCTGTTCGCGCTGAGCCCCCTGAATCGCGGCATCATCCGTCAGGATTTCGACGAGGCCGCCGCCTTGTTCCGGGTGGTGCGCAGCCTGGAGAGCCCATGCGGGGTTGAGATTGGTCGCTTCAGTGGCGGCAGCACCCTGCTGCTGGCCGTGGCGGTGGGAGCCGCTGGCACAGTGGTCTCGATCGACATCGCACCGCAAGACGACGCATCGCTGGAGAGAGTGCTCCGCGAGGCCCAGCTGCGCGACCGGGTCGAGCTGATCGTCGCTGACGCCAATGTCGTGGAACGGACGGAGAGTTTTGATTTCGCGTTCATCGATGCCGACCACTCCTATCAGGCCGCCAAGCGAGATCACAACCGCTGGGGACGCCGTGTCCGTCCTGGAGGATTCCTGATCCATCACGACATGGGCAGCGGGCGAGCGCTTTCGACCCAGTGGGCAGACCTTGCACGGCTGCGTTCCGAAATCCTGGCCTGCCAGAGACACGAGCTTGAACTCGTGGAGGAGGCCGGTTCAATGACCATTTTCCGGAGGATCAGCGACTCGTGGACCGAACTCGAGGGCCACGTCCCGACGCACGAGGCGTGACGCTGAAGCATTGGGTCACGGACCGTCCTATGCTTCGACAGGCAGCCGTCGGCGCGATGCGACGACGAGCGCCCGGTTCGGCGGCATGAGCCGGATCGTTCCGAGGACTCCACCCGACGACCCGCGCAGGCACGGCAGACCCGATGGGTGACAC
>JBJTIV010000259.1:0-3174 GCA_046095145.1 Planctomycetaceae bacterium | reverse complement strand
CGGCCCCCGCCGGATGCCGCCGGCTGGCACGTGGACTCCCCGCTCCCCCCCGGCAGCCCGGGGCTCCACGAGCGACTCCCTCGGCTCCCCGGGGTGGGGCTGTCGAGCGTGCCCCTGCCGCAGGTCCCGCTGCCGAGCCTGTCGCGGCCGACGCTGCCGCGGCTGCCGAGCATGCCGCTGCCTCAGGTGCCGCCCTTGTCGACGATGGTGCCGCGGCTGAGCGGCCTGCTCACCGCCGGCCACTCGCGGGTGGAGCCGCATCCGCTCGGCCCGATGCTGCGCTTGCCGCCGGCGGAGGCGGCCGACGCGCCATCCTGGGAGGGCATCGTCGTCGCCGGCGCGCAGCCGGCGGTGCCGCACGTCGTGGAGATCGAATACCCCACGGACCAGGACGCGGTCGTGGCCGTGGCCGTGCTCGAACTCGACGCGTCGCGGGGCCGCGTCGAGTCGCGGCACGCCGGCGGCTTCGAGGTGCGCCGCGGACCGGCGGGCGAGTCGCCGCAGCTCGGCGTGCACCGCTTCGTGTTCTGGCCCGCCACGCGGCATCCCGTGGTGCTGTTCGCGAACCAGTCGTCCAACGCCGCCGCGCTCGTCGGGCACGTGCGGATCCTCGCGGGCCCCGCGCGGCTGCCCGCCGCGGCCGCGACCACGGGCCGGCGGGTGCATGCCTTCCTGCCCGATCCGGGGCTCCGCGACTTCGGCGCCGAGGCCGATTCCGCCACCTGGGTCGCGGCGGCGGCGCGGTCGGCCGAGCTGGTGGCGGCCCAGGGCGCGGCCGGCGCGCTCGTCGTCGTGCACGGCCAGGGCGCGGCGCTGTGGCCGTCGCGGCTCACGCGGGAGGCTCCGCGCTGGGGCAGCGGCGTCGCCGAGGATGCCACCGGCATCGCGGCGCCCGACCTCTTGGCGGCGGCCTGCCGCGCCTACGGCCGCGAGGGTCTCCGGCTGCTGCCGGCCATCGCGTGCGACGCGCCCCTGGCGGCGCTCGAGACGGACCTCGCCCGCGGCGGCGCGGACGCCGCGGGCATCGCCTGCGTGGGCCGCGACGGGCGGCCCCGCCGCGGCGGTCCGCTCGCGATCCCCCACTACAACGTGCTCGATCCGCGGGTGCAGCGGGCGGTCGAGGACGTGGTCGCCGAGCTCTGCGGACGGCTGCGCGGCGCGGGGTGCGTGGACGGGGTGGCACTCGTGCTGCCGCACGACGGCTGGCTGCACCTGCCCGGCGTGGCCTGGGGGCTCGACGACGCCACGTTCGCTCGGTTTCGCGCGGCTGCGGGAGTGGCGGAGCCCGACGGGACGGAGGACCGGTTCGCGGCGCGCGCCGCGCTCGTCGAGGGTCCGCTCAGGGCCCGCTGGCTGGACTGGCGCTCCGCCGAGGTGGCGAGGTTCCACGGCCGGCTGGCCGACGTGATCGCGGCGCACGACGACCGCTGGAGCCTGTTCATCGTGCCGACCACGCTGTGCGTCGAGGGGCCGCTCGCCGGTCGGCTGCGGCCCTCGCTCGTGGCCATTCCGGGAGGCGAGGCGACGCTCCGCGAGGCGGGTCTCGACGCCGTCCGCAGCACGGCCCACCGCCGGATCGTGTTCGTGGCGCCCCACGTGCACGGCGGCGACGGCGCGGCGAGCCGCGGCCTGGTCGCGGCGGGCAACGCGGTCGCGGCCCGGGCGGTGGTGCCGGCGGCCCGCCGCGGCGTGGTCGTCGTGGAGCAGGGCCGGCCGCTCGACATCCGGTCGATGGTGCCGCACGGGCCGTTCGGCTCGGCGCCCGCGGCGGGTCCCGTGCGGGTGTTCACGGCCGCGACGGGCGCCGACGCATGCCGTCCGTTCGCGGAGGCGTTCGCCGCGGCCGACGCCGAGGTGGTGTTCGACGCGCGGCTGGGGCTCGCGCTGCCGGCGAGCCGCGCCGTCGACCGCGCGGCGATCGAGGCCCTGCCGGCGATGCCGCTGGCCCCCATGGCCGACCTGCCGGTGCCGCTCGCGGTGCGCACCGGGCGTGGCGACGCCACCTGGGTGCACGTCGTGAACCCGGCGCCGGCGGCCGTGCGCGCCGAGGTGGCGCTCGCGGGCGTGCCGGGCGACGTGATGGACATGGCCAGCGGCGCGGCGCTCGACGCGCTCGATGGGCGGGTGGCCGTCGACCTGCCCCCCTGGGGCATGCGGGCGCTGCGGATCGGCGGCGAGGCGACCGTGAGCGGGGCGCGGCTCGACTACGACCCGGCGCTCGCCGCCGACGTCGCGGCCCGCGTGGCCGATCTCGCGCGGCGCCGCGAGGCGCTCGAGCAGCCCGTGCCGCTCGACGTGCTCGACAACCCGGGGTTCGAGCTCGGCGGCGCGGCTGCGGCCGCCCAGCCGGCGGCGGCGCCCCCGGGCTGGGAGATCGTGGAGGCCCGCCGCGGCAAGATCTCGCTGGCCGCCCGCGGCGACGACGCGGGGCGGGCGGCGTCGTTCACGTCGGTCACCGGCCTGTCGACGCTGCGCAGCAACCCGTTCCCGCCGCCGGCCTCGGGTCGCGTGAGCGTGGCGGCGCGGCTGCGGATCCGTGCCGGCGACCAGCAGCCGCCGCTGCGGATGTCGCTGGAGGGCGTGCGCGAGGATCGCGAGTACTACCGGTTCGCCGCCGTGGGCGGGCTGACCGGCGGCCGGCCGCTCACGTCCGAGTGGCAGCAGTTCGTGCTCCAGGTCGACGACCTGCCCGACGCGGGGCTCGAGTCGCTGCGGGTGCGGTTCGACCTGCTGGGCCCGGGCACGGTGGAGATCGACGACGTGCGGGTGTTCGACCTGGCCTTCACCGAGCCCGAGCGGGTGAAGCTGTCGCGGCAGATCTCCGCGCTGCAGGCCGCGGTGGAGGCGGGCGACGTGGGCGCGTGCATCGTGGCGCTCGACGGCCACTGGCCGCGGTTCCTGGAGACGCACGTGCCCGTCGCGGCTGCGCCGCCGCCCCCGGAGGCGGCCGCGAAGTCCCCGGCCCCGCGGCCCGCGGCCCGGACGGGCGTGCTCGACCGCATGTGGCGGATGTGGCAGTAGGGCAGCGGTCGACGGACTGCGCCGTGCGCGGGTCCGGGGGGCATGGCAGGCGGGGCGGCCTTCGCACCCGGAGTCCCCCAGCTGACGCCGGGGGCTTGCATGGACCGTCAACCGTCAGATGAACACGCCCGGAGCGGAAGCGACGGGACTGTG
>JBJTIV010000258.1:0-3453 GCA_046095145.1 Planctomycetaceae bacterium | reverse complement strand
CTCCGTGGCCCGGGGCGGCAGCCCGCAGACGTTCGGCACCGTCGACCAGCTGTACATCGTCTACGTCGCCGCCCCTGAACCGGGCTCGCTCGTCAGCGCGGGCATCGGGCTGGGAATCGCACTGTCATGCGTGCGTCGAAGGGGCGGTGTCGTGGACGCGACTGGCCGCCCCTGGCGGCGCCAATCGGTGCCTGTCGCCCGCGGGCTGGTCGCACAATCGCGTGGCCTGGGGTCGCGAACCGAATGGCTCCCGGGCGTCAGCCACTCGGCCGGTGTCGGCGCCGCCGCCGGCCGCATGGGCCTCGAGTGTGCCGACCCTGCGGGTCGTTCCGGCTGATTGACTCCGCCCCACGGCAGCGGTATCACCACGTTTCCGCGGGCCCACGGACCGCGCGGACACGGCCCCCGTCGCCCACCCCACGATCGCGGAGAACCCGCCCATGATCCTCGGCAAGCTCTGGAAGGCCCTCGCGGCCCAGATGAACAAGATCGCCAACTTCTTCTGGACCGCCGACCCGATCGCGCAACTGCAATACGAGTACGACAAGGCGGTCGACCAGCTGAAGGACGGCCGCGAGGGGCTCGAGCAGTACCGGGCCCTCGTGGAGCGGGTCACCCGCCAGGTCAACGGTGACCGGCAGCACGTGGCGAACCTGGAGGCCCGGATCAAGGCCTACCTGCAGGCCGGCGAGCGGGATACGGCGAGCAAGTTCGCCCTGGAGCTCCAGCAGGCCAAGAAGCAGCTCGCGGAGAACGAGGCGCAGCTCAAGCTCCACGAGACGGCCTACACGAACAACGTCACGAAGATCAAGCACGCCACCAAGAAGCTCGCCGACCTCAAGAACAAGATCCAGAAGTACGACGCCGAGCTGAAGCTCTCCCGGGCCGAGGCCGAACTCGCGAAGCTCGCCCAGAGCTTCAACTTCGACATCACCACCGACTTCGGTCAGATCGAGGACGTGATCCAGGACAAGATCGGCCTCAACCGGGCGAAGGTGCGGGTGGCGGCCGACCTCTCCGGCGAGGGCCTCGAGGAGATCAAGCGGGAGGAGGCGGTCGAGAAGGCGATGGCCGACAAGGCCCTGCGCGACTTCGAGATCGAGATGGGCATGGTCACGCCCGAGACCGCCGGCGTGAAGGCCGACGACAAGGAGCTCGGCACCGAGCGGATCAGCCAGACCGCCGACTGACGCGGCCCCGGATGTCTTCGGAGCAGACCGTGCCCACCGCCCCGACCGAGGCCGAGAAGCCAGCGCCGACCGCCGCGGCGGCGCCGGCGGCGCTCGGCACGACGAACGCCCGCAGCGGCAGCGCCGCGGCGCTGGCCGACGGGTGCCCCGCGTGGGCGGAGCGGCTCGGCGACGCCTACCTGGCCGGCACGAGCTGCGTGTTCCTGCTCCACGGCAACGTCCGTGACGTGGTGCCGCTGGCGGCGCCGTCCGCCACGCCGGCCGCCGACGTGTGGGGCACGGTGCCGGACTTCCTGGCGCGCGAGCTCTTCGGCCGCTGGGACGTGGTGCTGGCCTACGACGTGGGCAAGGGGCTGCGGCCGCTCGCCGGGCCCGATCCCGCGCGGCTGCGCACCATGGCCCAGTGGCTCACCGAGCGGATGGGACCCGCGCCGAACTGGCCCCGCGAACCCGACGCCGCGGTGGCGGCGATCGACGCCCTGCTCGAGCGGAATCTGATGGATCCGCCCGACCAGCGGAAGCGGATCGCGGTGGTGCTCGACTACGCGCAGTACCTCGCGCCGGCCGGCGAGACGGGGAGCCGGTCGGGGGCGGGCCGCCTCGTGCGGATCCTGTCGTGGGCCACCAACCCGCTCCTGCGCCGCGTGAACGCCGCGATCGTGCTCATGGCCGACGCGCTGGCCGAGGTGCACCCGCGGCTGGTCACGAATCCGGCCGTCACCACGATCGACGTGCCGCTGCCCGACGCCGCGGAGCGGGAACGGTTCGCGCTCTCCGTGGCGGCCGCCTCCGGCATGCCCGCCGCCCGCACCGACGCCGTCAAGCGGGTGGCCGCCGTGTCGGGCGGTCTCACGCTCGAGAGCCTCCGCGCCGTGATCACCCTCGCCGCCCGCGAGGGCTCCGATCCCGACGGGCCGGAGTTCGCCGCCCGCAAGAAGGACCTCATCGAGCGGTCGTGCCAGGGGCTCGTGGAATTCATCCAGCCCCGGCTCACGCTCGACGCCGTGGCCGGCCACGAGGCCGCCAAGGACCGGCTCCAGGCCGACGCCCGGGCCATCCGCCGCGGCCAGTTCGAGAGCGCCCCCATGGGCTACCTCATCTGCGGCCCCGTCGGCACCGGCAAGAGTTTCATCGCGGAGTGCTACGCGGGGACGGTGGGCATCCCGTGTGCCGTCCTCAAGAACTTCCGCAGCAAGTACGTGGGCGAGACCGAGGGCAACCTCGAGCACGCCCTCGACGTGCTGCGGAGCCTGGGTCCCGTCGTGGTGGTCGTCGACGAGGCCGACGCGGCGCTCGGCAACCGCGAGCAGGGGGGCGACTCGGGCACGAGCGCCCGTGTCTTTTCCATGATCGCCCGGCAGATGGGCGACACCCGCTACCGCGGCAAGATCATGTGGATGCTGCTCACGAGCCGCCCCGACCTCCTGCCCATCGATCTCAAGCGGCAGGGGCGGGCCGAGGTCCACATCCCGCTCTTCTACCCGCACGACCAGGCCGAGATCGACGCGATGTTCGCGGCCATGGCGCGGAAGTGCCACGTGAAGCTCGCGCCGGGCCTGCCCGGGCCGGTCGACCTGTCGCTCGGGCTCTCCGGCGCCGACATCGAGAGCGTGGTGCTCGCCGCCCGCCGCAAGGGCCTCGAGCGGGCCGCGGACGCGGGCCAGCCCACGCCCGACACGATCTCGGCCGAGGACCTCAAGGCGGCCCTCGACGACTTCATGCCGTCGGCCCAGGGCCTCGAGAAGGAGATGCAGGAGATCGCGGCGGTGCTCGAGTGCACCGAGAAGCGGTTCCTGCCCGACCGCTGGAAGGCGAAGGTCAACGAGCCCGGCGGCCGGTCTCGACTCCAGGAACGGCTCGCGGCGATCCGCGAAGTGATCGGAAACCATTAGGAGCATCCCCATGGCAAAGGCATCCGCAGGCAAGACCCCCTGGTTCGACGACTCGAGCGACACGACCCTGCTGGCCGAGTACGCCCGCAAGCTCGACGTCTTCATCGACGCGATCGCCGACGAGGTGGTCGAGAAGAAGGAGCTCGCGGCCCAGGAGAAGCGGGTGGTCGATCTCATGAAGGAGGTCGAGCCGCTGCTGTCGCCCGAGGCCCACGAGAAGGTCACGCGGCTCTTGTGCGAGGTCACGGCCTACGCCCTCATGCACGCGATGCACGTCGCGGGCAAGGCCCGGCCCAAGACCCGCTTTCGCGGCTGAGCGGCGGCTCGGCGGCGCGACCACGAATCAGGCGACTCATTTCCCGAACCACGAG
>JBJTIV010000257.1:0-2598 GCA_046095145.1 Planctomycetaceae bacterium | reverse complement strand
CCTCGAGGCGGCGCTCCTCACGATGACCTGGAAGCGCGGCGTGTGGCTGGCGATCCTGTTCGCGACCGCCGCCGTGACGGCCATGGTGCTGGCGAAGTCGCCGCTGAACCACGCGTGGCTCATCGCGTTCATTCCGCTCGTGATCGCCAGCGGCGGCAACTCGGGCAACCAGTCGGCCACGCTCGTGATCACGGCGCTCTCGAGCGGCGACTGCCGGCTCTCCGACTGGCGGAAGATCCTGCGGCGCGAATTCGTGCTGGGACTGTCGCTCGGGGCGCTCCTGGCGATTCCCGGCTACCTCCTCGCGCTCTGCTATGCGCCGAGCCCCGCCCAGGCCCTCGTGATCCCGCTCACGATCCTGGCGGTCGTGATGCTCGGCGCGCTCGTGGGCTCCGTGCTCCCCCTGCTCTTCCGCTCCCTGGGCCTCGACCCGGCGCTGATGAGCAATCCCTTCGTGTCGGCGATCGTGGACATCGTGGGGATCGTCATCTACACGGTCGTCTCGCTGGTGCTGCTGGGCTGACGCGGTCCGCACGGGGGCCGGAGGGCGGACTCCTCCGTCGCTGAAAAATCGTTGCTGGAACCGTGTGGGAGTGGACGGCGGGACTGGAGCAACGATTTTAAGGCTCCTCCGGAGTCCGCCCTTCGGCCCTCTCGAGTGACTGGGACGAGGCAGGCCCGGGGGAGCCGGCTCAGCCGATGTCGCGGCCGAGGGCGGCGGCCACGCGGCGGCAGACGTCCATCATCCGCGTGAAGGCCGGCAGGTCGATCGTCTGCGCGGCGTCGCTCGTCGCGGCCTTCGGGTCGGGATGCACCTCCACGATCAGCCCGTCGGCGCCCGCCGCCACGCTCGCGGCCGCCATGCTCTCCACCAGGTTCGCGTGGCCCGTGCCGTGGCTGGGGTCGACCACGACCGGCAGGTGCGTCCGCTGGTGGAGCCAGGGCACCGTGGCCAGCGGCAGGGTGAAGCGGGTGTGCGACTCGAAGGTGCGGATGCCGCGCTCGCAGAGCATCACCTGGCGGTTGCCCGCGTCGAGGATGTATTCGGCCGCCAGCAGCAGCTCCTCGACCGTCGCCGCCGGCCCGCGCTTGAGGAGCACCGGCGTCGTCGTCCGTCCGACCGCCTCCAGCAGCCGGTAGTTCTGCATGTTGCGGGCGCCCACCTGGAGCACGTCGGCGTAGCGGGCGACGAGCGGCACGTCCTCGGGCGCCACCACCTCCGTCACCACCGCCAGGCCGGTCGCCTCGCGGGCCTCGGCGAGCAGTTCGAGGCCCTTCTCCTTCATCCCCTGGAAGGAATAGGGGCTCGTGCGCGGCTTGAAGGCGCCGCCGCGCAGCGCGGTCGCTCCGGCCTCCCGCACCGCCCGCGCCGTGGCCACGATCTGCTCGCGGCTCTCCACCGAGCAGGGGCCCGCGATCACCCCGATCCGCCCGCCGCCCACCGCGAGCGACCCCGCGCGGACGACGGTGGGCTCCGCCTGCACCTCGCGGCTGGCCACCTTGTAGGGGGCGAGGATCGGCATCACCGCGGCCACGCCGGGCAGCGTCTCCATCCCGCTCGACACCGCGTCGCGCTCGTCGCCCACGACGGCCACCACCGTGCGCTCCGTGCCCACGATGACGTGCGGCCGCAGGCCCATGCCTTCCACGCGCCGCACGACGTGGTCGAGCTCCGCCGGCGACGCCCCGGCCTGCATGACGATGATCATCTCGACTCCTCGACCGGCGCGACGTTGTGATCCTGGAAGGCCGGCGGCAGCACGTCGCCCCGCCTGGCGACGGCCGCCCGCGTCGTGATCGCGATCGACTCGACGCCGTCCTGCTGCCGCACCACGTACACCAGTTTGCCGTCAGGGTTCGCCTTGGCAAGGATCACCCGGAGGATCTCGGCCGCGGGCCGGTCGCGCTCGTCGATCGCGAACGACTGGTTCTTCGTGATGCCGTCGCGCTGCAGGTCGGGTCCGAGGATCTCGAACGCCACGCCGGTCTCCTCGGCGAGCAGCTGGATCGACTTCTCGAGCGTGTCCTTCTCGAAGCGGAGCGTCATCGTCCGCCCGAGCCGCTCGAGCGCGCCGGGCGGCGCGTCGGCAGCGGCCGGCGCCGCCTCGCCGCCCGCGGCCTGCGCCAGCAGCAGCTCCGCGGCCAGGGCGAGGTTGTGCCCGGCCGGCCGCGGCAGGCGGACGGTGACGACCGCGACGCGGCCCTCCGCCCCGGACCGCAGGTGCGCCGCCAGCACCCGCACCATCGTCGGCAGCCTCGTCACGACCGCCCGGCCGAAGGCATCCGGCTCGCGAGCCGCGCAGAACGCCGCCACGGCGTCCGGAAACTCCCCGATCCGCGCCGCGAGCCGGGCGGCGAGATCGGCCGCCCGCACGTCGACCTCCGGAATGGCGTCGAGCTCCGCGTAGAAGTCGTCGCCGCAGTGCACCGACAGCGCCGCGGCCGGCACCGCCTCGCCCACGAGCGCCTCCACGCCCGCGACCAGCGGCGCGAGCTCCGCGGCGAGTGCGGCCCGTCCCGCGTTGAGCAGGAAGTGGGGCGCGCCCACGACGGTGAGATGCCGCGAGCCGTGCAGCACGGTCACGAGCCGCTCAAGAT
>JBJTIV010000256.1:0-2103 GCA_046095145.1 Planctomycetaceae bacterium | reverse complement strand
CGTCACCGTCGCCGACATCCGCGGCGACCTCCACATGCACACGACCGCGACCGACGGCGAGGCCACGCTCACCGAGATGGTGCGGGCCGCGATCGACCGGGGCCTCGCCTACGTGGCGATCACCGACCACGGCCAGCGGGGGACGATGGCGCACGGTCTCGACCGGCGGAGACTGCTGCGGCAGGGGGACGAGATCGACCGGCTCAACGTGTCCCTGGCCGAGGACGGGAAGCCGCCGATCGTGGTGCTCAAGGGCATCGAGGTCGACATGCTGGAGAAGGGCGGCCTCGACCTGCCCGACGAGGTGCTCGAGCGGGCCGACTGGGTCGTGGCCAGCCTCCACTACGGCCAGAACCAGCCGCGGGAGCGGATCACGGCCCGCATCCTGGAGGCGATCGAGAATCCCCACGTCAGCGTGATCGGCCATCCGACGGGCCGGCTCATCAACCGCCGGCCGGCCTACGACGTGGACATCGAGGCGATGATCGAGGCCGCGGCCCGCACCGGCACGTTCCTGGAGATCAACGCCAATCCCTGGCGGCTCGATCTCGACGACCGCCTCGCGGCGGCCGCGAAGCGGGCGGGCGTGACGCTCGTGATCTCCACCGACGCCCACTCGACGCAGGGCCTCGACGTGATGCGCTGCGGCGTGCTCCAGGCCCGCCGCGCCGGCCTCGAAGCCAAGGACGTCGCCAACACCCGCACGCTCGCGGGGCTCAAGAAGCTGATGAAGAAGCGGTGAATCACCGCGCTGCGCGATCGGCAATCGCATCCCGCCGGGGTTGTGTCGGGAAGCCCTACGCGCGAGCGCGGGGAATGCGGTGTGCCACCTCGACCGGCCACCGCCAAGCCGTTCGGCATTCCACCCACATTCCCGTCGCTCGCGCTCCGGGCTTCCTGGCCGGCAGACGAGGCACGGGGTTGCCCGTGCCCTCGAGCCGGCGTAGGTGGCCAGCGCAGCCCGGAGGGCGAAAGCGCAGGCACCTCCGAGTGAGCGTAGGGCAGGATGCCCGGAGCGAACGGCCGGGCGAGAGGGCATGGGCAACCCCGTGCCGGTTGGGCGCGTCGAACTCTGAAAATCCCTACGGCGACTTCACGCACCGGAAGCCAACGTGGTTGGTGGCGCTCGAGACCTCCCCCTTGCCGCGCGTGCCCACGATGTAGCGCGAGCAGTATTGGTCGCTGCAGAGGAAGGAGCCGCCGCGGTGCACCCGCTTGGGCTGACCGGGTTCCTGCGGATCGAAGCTGGCGGCAGGGCCCTGCGGATTGTTCACGAGCCGGGCGCCGTCCGGCCCCGCGTCGACGGCGTAGGTGTCGGGGCGGTACCAGTCGCTGCACCACTCCCACACGTTGCCCGACATGTCGTGCAGGCCGTAGCCGTTGGCCGGGTAGCGGCCAACGGGAGCCACGCCGGCGAATCCGTCGGCGGCCGTGTTCTCGGTCGGGAACGCGCCCTGCCACGTGTTGGCCATCCAGCGGCCAGCGGGCTGGAACTCTCCGCCCCACGGATATGGGGCGCCGGCCAGGCCGCCGCGGGCGGCGAACTCCCATTCGGCCTCCGTGGGCAGCCGCTTGCCGGCCCAGCGGGCGTAGGCCTCGGCGTCCTCGAAGGCCACGTGCACCACCGGCTCGTCGCCGCGGCCCTCCAGGCCGCTGTCAGGGCCGGACGGATGCCTCCAGCTGGCGCCGGGCACGTAGGACCACCACCGCAGGTGGGCGGCGCCCGAGGCGTCGCGCAGCGGCACCGCGTTGGCCGGAGGCGTGAACACGATCGAGCCGGCCACGAGGTTCTCGGGAGGCGCGTCGGGAAAATCCTCCGCCCGGGGCAAGCGCTCGGCGACCGTCACGTAGCCGGTCGCCGCCACGAAGGCGGCGAACTGGTCGTTGGTCACCTCGGTCGCGTCCATCCAGAAGCCGTCCACGCGGGCGCGGTGGATCGGCCGGGCGTCGGCCATCGGGTCCTCGCCACCGAAGGGCATGCCGCGGGGGTCGGCGCAGCCCATGGAGAACTCACCGCCCGGGATCCAGGCCATGCCCGGGGGAACGGCGGCGGGCGCGGTCGTCCGCGCGGGCTCGGTGGGCCGGAAGCCGGCTGCGGGTGAC
>JBJTIV010000255.1:0-3356 GCA_046095145.1 Planctomycetaceae bacterium | reverse complement strand
GCCCAGCACCGCCGGCTTGCCGGAGCGGGCGAGATACTCGCGGAGGATCTCGCCGATCCGCGCCTGCTCCGCGGCCGGGTCGCCCGGGCCGTCGTCGTCGAAGGTGCAGCGGCCCGCCACGATGCCGGCCGCCGCGTCGAGCACGCCGGCCAACTGCAGCTGCGAGAGCATCCGGTCGACGCGGTAGGGCTTCTCGTTGACGTCCTCGAGAAACACGATCCGGCCGGCGGGCTCGATCGCATAGGGCGTGCCGAGGGTGGCGCAGATCAGCGACAGGTTGCCGCCGCAGAGCCGGCCCTCGGCCCGCCCGGGCCCGACCCGCTCGAGCGTCGCGCCGGCCGGCAGCGGCACGGCCCAGGGAAACGCCGCCACCGGCGCGAGCACCGTGTCGCGGAAGGAGCGGGCGGCGAAGCTGGGCCCCTCGGCGCCCGCGTCGAGCCAGGCGCCGGCCATCGGCGCGTGGAACGTGACCACGCGGGCCCGGCGGGCGCACGCCAGGTGCAGGGCCGTGAGGTCGGAGTAGCCGGTGATCACCTTCGGATCCCGCCGCAGGGCCTCGTAGTCGAGCTTGTCGAGGATGCGGGTGAGCCCGTAGCCCCCGCGGACGGCGAACACGCCGCGGACCTGGGGGTCGCGGAAGGCGCGGTTGAGCTCCGCCGCCCGCTCGTCATCGGTGCCTGCGCGGTCGTGATGCCGCCGGGTCGTGAGGGCCGGGTCGAGCCGCACCCGGAAGCCCGCCGCCTCCAGCGACGCCCGGAAGGCGTCGATCGCGCCGGCGTTCTGGACCGCCCCCGCGGGCGCCACCAGCTCGATGGTGTCCCCCGGCCGGAGCGCCGGCGGCCGCAGCCACTCGACGTCGTCGCCGGCGGCCGGCCGCTGCCAGGCGGCCGCAGCCACGAGCAGCACCGTGACGAAGGGCCTCCGCAGCCGTGCCGTGCCGTGCATGCCTTGCTCCTCGTCGGGACCTCTCCCCCGCCCTCGAAGAACCGCAAGCCTACCACGCCGACCTACAGGCCCGTCAGCAGCCCGTCGACCCCGCCGGTGTCGAGGTCGGCCATGAGAATTCGCAGGTCCACCGGCTGCACCGCGAACTGCCCGAGGAAGGGCCGCGTGTAGGCGAACAGGATCACGAAGCAGCAGCTGATGCCGACGGCCACCATGCCCAGCGCCATGCGGCGGGCCCGGCGGGAGTCGGCGTGGATCAGGCCCACGCCCAGGAGCGTGAGGATCGCGAGCACGCCCACCACGCCCCAGCGGGCCGGCGGCGGCCGCGTGGCCGCGATCCGCAGCCGCGTCTCGCGGGCATCCATCGCGCGCCGGTAATGGTCGTGCATGTCGGAGTGGAGCGATCCCTCCGGGAGCGCGTGGATCGCGCGCCGGAGGTCGCGGAGCGGGGCCGCGGCCAGCCGCGGGGACAGCAGACCGCCGAGCTGCGGCCACTCGCTCGTGACCACGAACTCGATCGCCGCCCGCAGCGGCGACTCGACCGCGGCAGCCTGGGAATCGTCGCTCTCCTCGAGCGTGTCGGCCATGTCGCGGTAGGCGGCCGCCTCGGTTCGGGCCGACTCCTCGGCGAGGTTGTGCTGCTCCCAGACGGGGATGGCGATGAAGGAGATGAGCAGCCCGAAGGCCAGGCCGATCTGCGCGGGCACCTCCGCCTCCAGCCGCCCGAGCTTGCGGCCCTCGCGGCCGGCGATCCAGGGCACCAGCCAGCGGTGCACCGCGAACGCCAGCGCGCCCCAGTAGGCGAGCAGGCAGAGCACCATCAGCGGCATGGGCAGCGACAGGAAGCCGTCGCACCAGGCGGGCAGGCGTTGCATGGGATCGCTCCAGGGGCTTCTCGAGTGCGCGCCGCAGAGGCACTCAGCGCGGCGCGGGCGGACGGTGCCGCACGATCGCCTCGGTGACGGGGGTCACGATGCCGTCGGCGATCTCCTGCGGCAGGCCCGCCGTGCACCGCGGACGGGCCGGAACGTAGTCGAAGCCGAGCCGCGGGAAAAGGCCGGTTCACCCGCCGGGAAAGGGGAGGACGGATGACGGTGTCGGCAGGTCACGGACGGCCGCGCCGCGGCACCCCGACCGGAGTCTTTCGCCGCCCGCAGTCCTGCGCCACACTGCCGTCATCCCTCCGTCACCGCGAGGCTGCTTCCGCCCACCATGCCGACCGCCCCCGACACGACACCCGCACCGCGGAACGACCGCGGCCTGCTGACCTGCCTCATCGTCGAGGATCAGGCGATGTTTCTCGAATTGCTCGCCGGCATGATGACGATGCACGGCAACGTGCGGATCGTGGCCCGGGCGGGCGACGTGGCGTCGGGCCGCGCCGCGTGCCTGGCGCACCGGCCCGACGTGCTGATCCTCGACCTCGCGCTGCCAGACGGCACGGGTCTCGACGTGGCGCGACCATTCATCGAGGCCAATCCGCTGGGCCGGGTGGTCGTGGTGTCCGGGCAGGCCAGCGACTTCGCCTGCCCCGCCTGGCTCAACGACAACCTGCAGGCCGTGATCAGCAAGCACGACGCCTTCGAGTCGCTCCGTCGCGAACTCGACGAGCTGACGGGCTCCGCGGCGCGCGGACCCGCGGCCGCGGAGCCCGCCGCGGCACCGCTGCTCACGGACCGCGAGGCGGAGGTGTTTCGCCTCGTCGGCGAGGGACTCACCTCGCGGGCCATCGCCCAGCGCCTCGGCATCTCCGAACACACGGTGCAGTCGCACCGCAAGCGGATCGCCGCCAAGCTCGGCACGTCGGGCGACGAGATGGTGCGCCGGGCCATCGCCCAGCGCGCGGTCCTGTTCAGCGCCGCCCCCCCCTGAAGACGCGGCCTTCGCCTCCCATGCCGTCGCCCAGAGCAGCCGCCGGAGCGCTCCTGATCGCCGCCGCCGTGCTCGGCGCAGCCGCCGGGCTTGCGGCCGCCGGCGGCGACGTACTCACGCCCATCGCCGAGATCCGCGCGCTGCCCGCGGCCGATCTCGCGCGGCATCCCGAGGTGCGGGTCCGCGCGGTGGTGACGCGGGCGCGGGAGAGCTCGCTGTTCGTGCAGGACGAGTCGGCGGGGATCTACGTGAACATCGCCCGCGCGATCATCCGCGGCGTGATGCCCGGCGACGGGCCGCGGCCGGATGTGCCGCTCGGCAGCGAGGTCGAGATCACCGGCGTGGCGGATCCCGGGAGCTTCTCGCCGCTCATCCTGCCGCGCACGCTCACCGTGCTGGGGCCGGGCACGCTGCCCGGACCGCGGCCGTTCGATGCCGACGCCTTTTTCGAGGGTGCCTGCGACTGCCCCGTCGGGGAGGGCGTCGGCCGCGGGGAGGCGGTGGTGGACTTCCTCGAGCACGGGCGGCTGTCGCGCGAG
>JBJTIV010000254.1:0-6438 GCA_046095145.1 Planctomycetaceae bacterium | reverse complement strand
TGGTGATGGACGACGCGCTGGTGAATTTCGACGACGCCCGCGCCCGGCTGGCGGCCCGCGTGCTCGTGGAATTCGTCACCGAGCAGGGGGCCGGCCGGCAGATGCTCGTGCTCACCTGCCACGAGCACGTGGCCGAGATGTGCCGGGCCGCCGGCGCCGTCGGGCGGCCGCTGTCGGGGGGGGCGCGGTCGCCCCGCCGCGCCCCGCCGCGTCCCGCGCCCGTCGTCGTCGAGCCGGTGATGCCGCTGCCGGCGCCGGTGCCTGTGGTGCCGCCGCCCGTGGCGGCACCGGGTGCCTGGCCCGCCGAGGAATTCTTCTTCGGCGGAGTCGCCGCCCACGAGCCTGCCGCCGCTCGCACGCCGCCGCCGCGCCGCGCCGCGCCGCGGCCGCGCCGCCGGCGCGGGTAGGCAGGCCGCTACGTCCGCACCAGGCCCTGCTGCACGTCCCGCAGGTAGCGCTGCCGCATGGCGCCCAGCAGCATGCCCAGGTAGGCGTTGGCGCCGAGCGACAGGAAGAGTGCGATCAGGCTCCCGATCAGCCAGCCCCACGGCCGCTGGGGCGCCGTCGCCACGGCCGCCACGTCGGCGAGCCGGCCTTTCGCGGCCACGGGCGTCGTCGCCGTGCGGGGCCGCTTGGCGGCCTCGGTGACCGACCGCTCCACCGCCGGCGGCCACGAGTCGGCCACGTAGATCTTCACCCGCCGCACGTCGCGGGCGTCGTCGGGCACGTCGCTCGTGAACTGGTAGGGACTGCCGCCGCGCACGAGGTCCGGTTCGACCCGCACGAGATAGTCGCCGCCACCTTCGTCGCTGGGCACATACGCCGCCTCGATGCCGGTGGCCAGCAGGCCCGCCAGCAGGAGCACGCATTCCATGATCATGGCCGCCTCGCCTCCGGATGTCGCCCGCCGGGCTGCGGCCGCGCGCCGTCGCCCACTCGGGTCACGATTTCACCCTGCCATGGCCTTCCCGTGCAACACCACCCGGCGCGGCCACCGCCTCCGCCACCGCCACCGGGGCCGGGCCGCCGCCCGGGCTCCAGTCGCCCCCCTTCATGCTGTGGAGCTCCACCTGGAGCATCGTCAGGGCGGCCTGCAGGAAGGCCACGGCGATCGGCCCCACGAAGATCCCGATCGGCCCCAGCGCGCCCACGCCTCCGAGCACGCTGAGCAGGGCCAGCAGCGGGTGCAGTTTCGACTGCCCGTGGAGCACGATCGGCTTGATGATGTTGTCGACGGTCGAGACCACGCACAGCCCCCACGCGGCCAGCCCCGCGGCGGCCCAGGTGTTCTTCACGAAGAACAGGAGGTAGAGGCTCGCCGAGCCCCACACGGCCGCGGCTCCCACGAACGGCACGAGCGCGCCGAAGAAGGTGAGCAGCGTGAGCAGGAACACGTTGCCGAGCCCGGCCACGGAGAATCCGAAGCCCGCCAGCACCGCCTGGACGATCGCCGCGAGCAGCGTGGAGCTCACGACCGCCCGGCTCACCTCCTCGAATTCCTGCAGGAGCTGCCACTGGTACCGCACGTCGAGCGGCACCAGCCGCGTCACGGCCTCCAGCATGCGGCGGCCGTCGGCGAGGAAATAGAACAGCGACACGGTCATCACGATCAGGCCGATCAACAGCTTCACGATGACCACCGGGGCCCGCTTCACCAGCGGCGCAATCCCGTCCTCGGCCAGCTTGGCGATCTCCGCGTTGACGCTCTCCGCGGTGATGTGCAGCCCGGTGGCGTCGTTGAAGCGATCGACGAGCCCGGCGAGCACGGCGGGGTCGAGCCGCATGCCGTCGGGGCTGCGGACCATCGCCGCGGCGTCGCCGCCGGCCCGGGCCACGAGCAGCACCAGCGGCACGAGGACGATCACGAGCACGAACACGGTGGTGAGGGCCGCCGCCGCCCATTCCGGGAGCTGGAACCGGTCCCGCAGCCAGCGGTGCAGCGGGCCGAAGATCACCACCAGCATCGCGGCGAGCAGCAGCGGCAGCAGGAACGCCGCCATCACCCGCAGCGACAGGAGGCCGAACACGACCACCAGGCCGAGGATCACGCCGAGCGAAACCATCCGGGTCATGCGGGAGTCCCTTCGCAGCCGCGATACGCGGGCGGAATCATACCCTGCCCGGTGGCGATGGGGCCGCTGCGCGCCGCGACCGCTCGCGGTTGGCGGGCCCGGCAGCCGTGGGTATCCTCACGAATGATCCCGCCGGCCCGCCTCCTGTCGCCGCGGCTGCCCCGCCCCGGGATCGCGCGAGTGTCCGCATGCCCGAGCCCGACGTCTCGCTCGTGGTTCCGGTCCGCGACGAGGCCGGCAGCCTCGCCCCGCTCGTGGGCGAGATTCGTGCCGCCCTCGACGGCGCGGGGCTGACCTGGGAGGCGATCGTCGTCGACGACGGGTCGACCGATGGCTCGTGGGCCGAGATCGAGGCCGCGGCCCGAGCCGACGGCCGCATCGTCGGCATCCGTCTCGAGCACGGCCTGGGCAAGTCCGCGGCGCTCGAGCGCGGCTTCGCCCGCACCAGCGGCCGCGCCGTCGTGATGCTCGACGGCGACGGCCAGGACGACCCCGCGGAGATCCCGCGGCTGGTCGCCGCCCTGGGCCGCGACGGCGGCGGCCCGGCGCTCGTCAACGGCTGGAAGCGGCCGCGGCTCGACCCCTGGCACAAGCACCTGCAGGGCCGGCTGTTCAATTGGTTGGTGCGGCGCGCCACGGGACTCGCGCTCCATGACCACAATTGCGGGCTCAAGGCCATGCACGGCGACGTGGCCCGGTCGCTCGATCTGCCGCGCGACATGCACCGCTTCATCCCGGCGCTGGTCTGGCTCGGCGGCCGCGGCGTGGTCGAGTTGCCCGTGCACCACCGGCCGCGCACCCGCGGGGCCTCGAAATACGGGCCCGGCCGCGCCGTCGCCGGGCTCGCCGGCCTGTGGCGGGTGATGCGGATGCTGCCCGCGAGCCCGCGGTCGAGGCTGCGGGAGTCGCGCGGCCGGCTGCGGCGGGCCGCCTATGCGCTGTTCGTCGCCGTCGCGGCCGGCGCGGTGCTCGGCAGGATCGCCGCGGTGGCCAGCATCGACCGCGTTGCCGTGGAGCGAAACATGGTCGACGCGGCGGTGGCGCGGGCCGCCGCCGCGGGCCTCCAGGTCGACGCGGCCGCGATCCGGTCACAGGTGGAGCGCGAGAAGCGGCTCCTGCGGCCGTTCCTGTCGGCCAACGACCGCAGCCGCTGGCTCACGATCCGGGCCCTCGTGGAGCGCGGCACGTTCGCCATCGAGGACCTCGTCGTCGAGCCCGGCTGGGATTCCATCGACACCGTGGTGCATCCCGACGCGTCGGGCCGGCTGCGGCTCTATTCGAGCAAGCCGCCGCTGCTGGCGACCCTCGGCGCGGGGCCCTACTGGGTGCTGCACCGGATCACCGGCTGGACGCTCGGCGACCATCCGTTCGAACTGGGCCGCGCGCTCATGATCCTGTTCGGCCTCGTGCCCCTGCTCGTGGCGGTGATCGTCACCTGCCGGCTCGTCGAGGCGGTGGGCACCACCGACTGGGGCCGGCTGTGGGCGGCGGCGCTGGCCGCCGGCGGCACCTTTCTCACCACCTTCGCCGTCGTGCTCACCAACCACGTCCCCGCGGCCGCCTGCACGGCCGCGTCCGCCTGGCTCGTGCACCGCATCGCCGGCCACGGCGCGCGGTCGTGGGCCACCTTCGCGGCCGCGGGACTGTGGGCCGCGCTGGCGGCCGCCTGCGAGCTGCCCGCGCTCGCCTGGCTCGCGGCGGTGCTCGCGATCGCGGCGCGCAGCGACCTGCGGCGCACGCTCACGGCGGCGCTGCCGGCCGCGGTCGTGGTGGCCGCGGCGGCGCTGGCGGCCACCCACGCGCCCCACGGCGTGGGGCTGCCGCCCTCCGCCTTCCGGGCGTCGGCCGCGCCGGGCGCCGACGCCCCGCCGGCCGCCGACGGCGAGCACTGGAATCCCGGCAACTGGTACGACTACCGCATCCGCCTGCCGAACGGCCGCATGCTCGAGAGCTACTGGCGGTCGCCGCAGGGCGTCGACCGCGGCGAGCCGTCGGCCGCGGCCTACGCCTGGCATGTGCTGGCCGGCCATCACGGCATCCTCTCGCTCACACCGGCCTGGCTGCTCGTCATTCCCGGGCTGGTGCTGCTGCACCGCCGCGACCGCCGCCGCGCCGGTGAGGCCGACCTGGCCACGGCGATCGCGGTGGTGAGCGGCGTGGTGCTCGCGTTCTATCTCGCGCGGCCGCAGGGCGACCGCAATTACGGCGGCATGACGAGCGGCTTCCGCTGGGTGTTCTGGCTGGCGCCGTTGTGGGTGGTGGCCGCCGTGCCCGCGGCGGATCGCCTCGCCCGCTGGAGGCTCGGCCGCGCCGTGGGACTCGCGCTCCTCGCGCTGTCGGTGCTGTCGGTGGCCTACCCCACGTGGAACCCGTGGACGCGGCCGTGGATCGAGACCTGGCTCGATCACGCCGGCGGGCTGGGCGGCCGGTGAGCCCGCCTCACGCGTGTGCGGGCCACCACGACGGCAGCGGCGCCTCGGCCGCGGTGGGCCGGCCGCTGTCGGGATCCGTCCACTCGATCCGCCAGGCGTGCAGCGCGATCGGTGGCTCCCGCATCGCGGCCGGCGGGCCGTCGGTCGCGAGGTCGGCCGCGGGGCCCCCGTAGAGCACGTCGCCCACGATCGGCATGCCGCGGGCGGCCGCCTGCAGCCGCAGCTGGTGCATGCGGCCGGTGAGGGGCTCGAGTTCGAGCAGCGCGCGACCGGACGCATCAGGAGCCGGACCGAGGAACCGCGCGAGCGTGACGGCCTCGCGCACGCCGCCGGCATCGGGATCGGTGGCGATCCGGGCCCGCGGCTCGTCGGGCACCTTCTCCACGAGGTCGCGCCACTCGGCGCGGCCGTCGCGCGTGGCACCGCACGGATCGAGCGGACATCCACCGGCCGGCGCGCCGCAGGCGACGATGGCCCGATAGGTCTTCCGCACCTGCCGCCGCTCGAACTGCCGCGAGAGGATGCGGGCGGCTCGCGGCGTGATGGCCACGAGAAGCACGCCCGACACGGCCCGGTCGAGCCGGTGGGGCATGCCGACGTAGCCGCCCGGCGACACGAGGTTCCGCCGCACCCGGCTCTCGACGGAGTCGCAGCCGGGCGGTGCCTGGGTGGCCAGCCCCGCGGGCTTGGCCACCGCCACCACGCCCGATTCCTGCAGGATGACGTCGAGGGTGGGCATGCCGACCATGATCCTATGGTGAAAATTTCGGCGGGGAATTCCCATCCATTGGACCCGTGCGGTACGGTGTATCTAGCAGGGGATTCCGGAGCTCGCCCGAGTCGGCCGCGGCGGTCGGCCGACCGGCGGCGGCGCGTCGACTCCCCGAGGAATCAGCGCCATGCCGATCAAGGTGTTGATCGCCGACGACCACGACGTGGTGCGGCACGGCCTGACCAGCCTGCTCAAGGATTCCGCGGCCCGGGTCTGCGGCGAGGCGGCCACGCCCGACGAGGCGGTGCGGCTCACGCGGCGGCTGAAGCCCGACGTCGTCCTGCTCGACGTGCGGTTCGGCGAACTCGACGGCCTCGACGTCATCAAGAAGATCCGGGCGGCAGCCGCGTGCCGGGTCGTCATGTTCTCGGCCTTCGACAACCCGACCTACGTGGCCCGAGCCGTGTCGGCGGGCGCCCACGACTACGTCGTGAAGACCGCGTCGCGGAGCGAACTCGTGGCGGCCATCACGCGGGCCGCCGAGGGGATCGCGCCGGCCCGCGGGGGCCACCTCCGCCGCATGGCCGGCATGATGGCCAAGCGCGAGGCCCCGACCGACGCGAAGGTGCCGCTCACGCCCCGCGAGACCCAGGTGCTGCGGCACGTGGCCATGGGGCTCTCCAACCAGGAGATCGCCGACGCCCTCGAGATCAGCGTCGAGACGGTGAAGGAGCACGTGCAGAACATGCTCCGCAAGGTGTCGCTGGCCGACCGCACGCAGGCCGCCGTCTGGGCGATCCGGCAGGGCATCGCCTGACGCGGTCCGCCGCGGCCGGGCATTGTCCGACGGGCATCGGGCGGCAGCGTGGTCGGCCGGCTTGCCCCGAGGCGGGGCCGGCGCGGTGAATGCCTGCATGGCCCTCACCCGCCGCCCACCGCGCGCCCGTCCCCGCCCCCTCCCACGGCCGCTCCGGCCGGCCCGCTCGCGCTGCCTCGTGATCAGCGCCGATGCCGCGCTCTGCCGGCGCATCCGCGTGGCCACGGCCGCCAACGGCTGGGAGTGCGTCGCCCCGGTCGATGCGGCCGACCTCGCGGCGGCGGGCGTCGAGTTCGGCCTCGTGTTCATCGACCTCGTGCAGCCGACCGACGGCGGGGATGGCGCCAACGACGAGCTCGGGGGGGCGGTGGCCGCCGACCGCGACCCGCGGGGCGTCGTGTGCGG
>JBJTIV010000253.1:0-4632 GCA_046095145.1 Planctomycetaceae bacterium | reverse complement strand
CGCTCGTGCCGAAGCGGTCGATCGCCGCCTTCGCGGCCGCCGCCACCTCCGGCTCGCCCGACATGCCCAGGTAGTTGTAGGTCGCCCAGCTGACCAGCTCCCGGCCGCCGATCGTGGTGCGGTCGGCCGTGAGCCCCTCGTGCACGCTGAAAGAGGGATTCTCGAGGCCCGCGTCGCGGACCATGGAGAAGTTCTGCTCCAGCGCCCGCACCTCGGGAAACTCGGCGATCTCGTAGGCGTCGCGCGGGATCTCGGCGACCGTCCGCGCCGCCTGTGCGGCCACGCCGCCGGTCGTGGGCATGTGGTCGAGGATCGCCTCGGTGACCTCGCGGCAGGTCTCGATGACCGGCAGCACCTGCTCCGGGAAGCGGCCGCCGAAGGCCTCCTCGAGGCCGGCCACGATCTCCATCCGCTCGAGCGAATCGAGCCCGAGTTCGACGATGTTGGTGTCGAGCGTGAGCTCGCCGGCCCGCTCCTTGGCCACGCGGCGCACGTGCTCGAACACGGTCTGCACCACCTCCTGCGGCAGGTCGCGGTCGGGCCGCAGGCCGCGGGCCGCCTCGCCGACGGGCCGCTGCCGGGCCAGCCGCGGTTCCGCCGCCGCGGGCGGAGCCGCCGGCGCCAGCCAGCCGACGTGCTGCTCGATGACCTCGAGCGTGCCCTCGAGGAACTGCCGCTTGCAGGCGTGTCGCTGGATCTTGCCGCTCGACGTCTTGGGCACGCTGTTGGGCCGCACGAGCACGATCCCCTCGGCCGCCACCTCCTGCTCCTTGGCCAGCCGGCTGCGGATGGCCTCGAAGGCCGCGGCGATCTCCGCCGGCTCCCGCCGGCCGCGCTCGAGCTCCGCCACCACGACCACCCGTTCGCGGCCCTCGTGGTCGACGGCGAATGCCGCCACCGATCCGGCCCGCACCAGGCCGCAGGCCTCCTCGACCGCCCGCTCGATGTCCTGCGGGTAGTGGTTGCGGCCGCGGATGATGATCAGGTCCTTGAGGCGACCGGTGACGAACAGCTCGCCGTCCTCGAAGAAGCCCAGGTCGCCCGTGCGGAGGTAGGGGCCGGGATTGGGCTGCCAGCGGGCCACGGCGCCCCCCGCGGCCGACGCCGCGGGCTGGGCGAGCAGCGCCCCGAACGTGGCCTGCGACTCCTCGGGCCGGTTCCAGTAGCCCTGCGCCACGCTCGGCCCGCTCACCCAGATCTCACCCACGCGGCCCGGCGGCAGCGGCTCGCAGGTCTGCGGATCGACGATGTGGACGTCCTGGCCGTCGAGCTCGCGGCCGCTGCCCACGAGCCGGCGGCCGGCGGACGTGGTGCCGGAGGGTGCGACGGCCGTGCCGGTCTCGAGTGCCGCCGCGTCGAACGCCCGGATCACCGGCTTCTCGAACTTCATTCCGCCGGTGACCATGAGCGTGCTCTCGGCCAGGCCGTAGCAGGGGAAGAAGGCCTCGCGGCGGAAGCCGCTCACCGCGAAGGCCTCGCAGAAGGCGTCGATCGTCTCGGCCCGCACCGGCTCGGCGCCGTTGAAGGCCAGCGACCAGCTGGAGAGGTCGAGGGCGGCCCGTTGCTCCGGCGTCGTCTTCCGCACGCACAGCTCGTAGGCGAAGTTGGGCCCGCCGCTGATCGTGGCCCGGTAGGTGGCGATCGCCTGGAGCCAGCGGAGGGGCTTCTGCAGGAAGGCCACCGGCGACATGAGCACGTTGAACTTCCCGCCGTAGAGCGGCACGAGGATGCCGCCGATGAGGCCCATGTCGTGGAAGCTCGGCAGCCAGAACACGCCCGACTGGCTGCGCGTGATCTCGAAGGCCTGCATGATCCGCAGCGAGTTGTGGAGCAGGTTCTCGTGGGAGAGCATCACCCCCTTCGGCGTGCCGGTGGAGCCGCTCGTGTACTGCAGGAAGGCGAGCGTGTCGCCGTCGATGTCGGGCCGCTCCCAGCGGTCGGCCCACCGCGGCTCGAGCTCGCTGTCGACCTTCCAGACCAGGTGCTCGAGGCTCGGCGCCGTCGCCCGCAGGCTCTCGAACCGGTCGAGCACGTCGCGGGTTGTGAGCGCCACCGCGGCATCGGCGTCGGCGGCGATGGCCTCGATCCGCTCGACGGAGCGGTTCTTTCGCGGCGGGTAGGCCGGCACCGCGATCGCCCCGCCGTAGAGGCAGCCCATGAAGGCCGCGATGAAATCGAGTCCCGAGGGATAGAGGAGCAGCACCCGCTTGCCCGTCATCCCCCGGTCGATGAGCCAGCCGCCGACCGCCCGGGCCTTCCGGTCGAGTTCGGCATAGGTGATGTTGAGCTCCTCGTGCTCCCCGTCGACGAGGAACGTGAACGCCCGGTCGTGCGGGCGGTAGGCCGAACGCTGCCGGAGCAGGTCGACGATCGTGGGGGCGAACGAGGCTTCGGTGGCGGGGCTGGGATTCACGCTGGGGACGACTCCACCCTCGGTGCCGCGACTGCCGATGGCGGCCGGCTCGACCGCTGGGACCTTCGGCAGGCCGCGGCACGCCCCGCCAGATTCTAGCCTCGCGGCCGGCACGACCGTTAGTTTCGGACCGGCCTGCCGGAGGCTGGTTTTTCGCGGCAAAACGCCGGTGTGACCGCGAGCGTCGGCCGATTCGGCAAAGCCTGCGGCCACCGTGCCGGGAGGGCTTACGGCCGCCCGCACGCCGCAGCGAAGGCGTGCTCGAGCCGCACGAACTCGTCGGGCGGCAGGTCCTCGGCGCGGGCGTCGGGCCCCAGGGCCAGCGCCGCGAACACCCGGTCCACGGCCTCGCGGGCCGCCGCCTCGCGCTTGCCGCCGGCCATCCGCACGAGCACGCCGCGGAGCAGTTTGCGGCGGTGGCAAAACACGTCGCGCACGAAGGCGTGAAACCGGTCCAGGTCGGCGATCGCGGCCCGTCGCGCCGGCTCGAGGTCGAGCCGCACGATCGCCGAGTCGACCTGCGGCCGCGGCCAGAACACGCTCGGCGGCAGGATCCGCACGATGTCGCCGCGGCACTGGGCGCCGACCCACACGGACAGCCCGTTGTAGGAGCCGGTGCCGGCCGCGGCGGTCAGCCGCTCGCCCATCTCCCGCTGCACGGTCACGACCGCCGCGTCGAACGGGCGGGGCAGGGCGAGCAGGTTCGAGATCACGGGCGTGGCCACGCAGTAGGGCAGGTTCGCCACGAGCAGGAACCGGCCGCGGGGGCTCGCCGCGCGGGCGGCCTCGACCGCCCCGAGCACGCCCGGGGCGACGCGGTGCTTGCCGGCGAGCACGTCCCCCTCGACGAGCACGACGTTGGTGCGGTCCACCAGGCGATCGCGGGCGAGCTGCGCGAGCCGGGGGTCGATCTCGCAGGTGACCACGCGGGCGGCCGTGCGGGCCAGCCGGTCGGTGAGGCTCGCGGTGCCCGTGCCGACCTCCAGCACCACGTCGGCCGGCTCGATCGCGGCCTCTTTCACGAGCACGTCGATCAGGTTCAGGTCGACGAGGAAGTTCTGGCCGCGGCGGGGATCGAGCGTGAAGCCGACCTCGGCGAAGAGCTTCTTGAGATACGCCGTGGTCTGCCGGGGCGGCGGCGCGGCGGGCCCGGGGGCGTCGGTCGTCATGTCGGGCCGGACTCCCGGGTCTCGAGCCAGCGGGTGACGTACTTGGCGACGAGATCCGTCTCCAGGTTGACGCGGTCGCCCACGTTCCGGCCGCCGAGCGTGGTCGCGGCGAGCGTGTGCGGGATCAGGGCCACGCTGAAATCGCCCGCGGTCACGTCGACCACCGTGAGGCTCACGCCGTCCACGGCCACCGACCCCTTGGGCGCGAGGTGGGCGAGCAGGGCGGGGGCCGCGGTGAACCGGCAGGTGACCCACTCGCCGTCCTCGATCCGCGCCGCCACGCGGCCCACCCCGTCGACGTGCCCCGTGACGAGATGGCCGCCGAGCCGGTCGGAGAGCCGCAGCGACCGCTCGAGGTTCACGGAGTGGCCAGGCGCGACGCCGCCGAGCGTCGTCCGGGCGAGCGTCTCGGGCCCGAGTTCGAACTGAAGCGTGCTGTGTTCAGTCCGCACGACCGACAGGCAGCAGCCGCTCACGCAGATGCTGTCCCCGAGCCTCACGCCCTCGGCCACGGCCCCGGCCTCGACCACGAGGCACATCCCCGGCGGCTCGCGCACGACCGCCGCGACACGACCGCACGCTTCGACGAGCCCGGTGAACATGCACCGAGGATACCCGAGCCGGCGGAGACGGCCAGCGACCCCCGCGAGGTGTTGCCCGTGCCATCGAGCCGGCCTTGCTGGCCAGCGAAGCCATGGATGGCGGAGCGCAGACAGCACGGAGTGAGCGCAGGCCCGGAGGGCCGCAGCGAACGTCCGAGCGAGATGGCATGGGCAACACCGAGCCCCCCACGACGACCTCATCCCGCCCTTGCGTGCGCCGCCACCATCGCCACAATTGCGGCCTGCGGCGACGAATCGTCGTCGCGACGCGCCCCATCCCCCACGCCGAGGGCCGCATGTCCACGAGCGCCGCCGTCCACGCCCGCCAGATTCTCGACAGCCGCGGCAACCTCGTGCCGCTCTACGGCGGGAAGTTCAACGTGCTCATGTCGCCGGTGGCCTTCCTGCAGAAGCCCCTCCGCTGGCTCCAGGCGATCGCCACCTACCG
>JBJTIV010000252.1:0-5774 GCA_046095145.1 Planctomycetaceae bacterium | reverse complement strand
GTGCGTGCGCTCGTCGTGCCAGCCGGCGTTGTTGGCCCGCACGAACTTCATGCCGGGGGGCAGCTGGGCCGCGAGTTCGACGGACCGCGCGGGGGCCAGCTCGCCGAGGCTCCACACGAGCTCGTCGTTGGGCACGCCGGGGGCCGCGCGGCCGGGCGCGGCGGGGGGCGTGGTGGTGACGAGCGCGGCGCCGTAGGGCACGGTGTCGCGGAGCGCGACGTCGTGCGCCACCGCGGAGCCCACGTTGCGGACCAGGATCTCGTAACGCGCGGGCTTGCCCACCTGCACCTCCCGCGGGCCGCGCTTCTCGACGGTCAGCTGCGGCGACTGGATGCCCTCGAGCTGGATGGGCCCGGGACGACCCTGCCCGGCGATGTCGGCGGCGGCCGTGTCCGGGGCGGCCCGGACGGCCGTGGCTTCCCGGGGCTCGTCGGGGACGAGCGCGGGTGCCGCCGCGAACGGCGTGGAACCGGCGGTCGGTCCCGCGGCCGGGCTCGGCATCGGCACGGACGTCGGGGCCGTGGCGGCCGCCGGCCGCGGATCGAGCGGCACCCCGCAGTTCGGTTCGGGCAGGATCGCCTCGGTCACGCGCGGCTCCGCCACGACCGGCGGCGGTCCGACCTCGAGCGGTGCCGGAGCGGCGTCCGCCGCGGGGTCCGTCAACGCCGGCGGGTCGACCGCGGCGAGGGTCCGCGGGGCGGGTTCGTCGTCCGCGGGAGCCTCGTCGGGGGCAGCGGTCGATGAGTCCGCGGCCGAGTCCAGCGGATCGGGATCACCGAGCGGCGCATCGACCGCGACAGGTTCCGTGAGGTCGCTCGAGGCCGCGGGGAGGACGGGCGCGATCTCCTCGTCGGGGGGCAGGCTGAGCCGCTCCGGCGGCGCGGGCGGCGCGTCGGGCGGTGGCGCCTCGATGGCGGAGGCGGCCGCGGAAAATCTCGACAGCCCGCCGCTGACGACGGTCGCCGCCGGATCGGGGAGATCCAGCGAGGCCGGGGCCACCGCGGGATCCGCGACCGGTGGCCGCGACGCCCCGGCCGAATCACCGGGCACGGCGTCGAGCGGTTCGAAGTCGGCACGATCGCGGGGATGCCAGCCCGGTTCGGCGCTCGCAGCGGCGGCGGTCGGTGCATCGATCGCCGTGGAGTGATCGCGCCCGCGGCCGATACCCAGCCCCCAGACCAGGCCGAAGCCCAGGCAGCCGCACACGACCGCGCCGAGGGCGACGGGCAGGTTGCCCTGGCGTGGAGACACGACGAGGGTCTGACGCGAGGGACGCTCCGGAGCCGACATGGCGGAACCTCTGCTGGTTCGGCGGGGCCGGCAACCTCGCATGGCGCCGGCGCAGCCAGGATCGCGGGCGCGGCGTCGAACCGCCTCCCGGGGAGCGGGGAGGTAGCAGATGGCGGGCATCGGGAGAAGCCCAGCCGGGGCGGTCCGGGTGGTTCAGGAAGCCCCGAGAACCTCGTGAAGGTGAAATTGGTGCCGGCCGAGCGCACCGCCGTAGTTTCCGGCCGAGATGGCCGCGATGCCCGGTCCGGCCGCGGCCCGGATGCCCGCCGCCATCGCGGCGGTGACGGCCCCCGCATCGATCCCATCGATCACGACTTCCAGGGCGCAGCAGACGCCGGGCACGAGCTGGCTCTCGACCCGGCCCACGAGTGCCGGGCAGAAGGCCTCGTTGGTGCTCGCGCGGAGGGAACGGGAGCGGGAACCGACCTTGCTGCCGGCGCGCACGACGCCTCCCGGAAAGGGCGTGATCGTGCCGGGCACCGCGGCGATGGCGGCGACGGACCGCCGGGCCGCGTCGAGCGCCTCGGCCGGTGACTCCCCTTGGAGGATGAAGTTGCCGCCCCCCACGCCCTCGGCAATCCCGGCCGAATCCTCCACGAGGCATTCACCGTCCATGACCGGCACACGCCAGTAGCGGCGGCCTCCGACCACGTTGGACTTCTCGAAGCCGTCGCCGAAAAACCGCACATGGCCGCCCAGGGCCAGGCGTTCCGGCGCTTCGGGCAGCCCGTCGAAGACGGCCGTGGTGGGGCAGGTCAGCAGGCATTGGGCCGCGCGGTTGGCCACGGCCCGGCCGAGACCGTCGGCGGAAAATGCGAACGCCAGCAGGACGGCCCCGGGACGGCCGTCGGGCGTCTCGCCAGGGTCGAGATGACGCTCGAGGCCCGTCTCCGCATCGCAGCCGATGACGCTCGTGCCGTAGCCGCAGAAGCTCGCGGCCGCGGCGTCGAGCCAGTGGCGGTCGTGGGCCGTGACGACGAGCCGCGCGTACCGCAGCGTGAACGCCTCGGCGAAGGTGGCCACGATCTCGGTGGGACCGATGCGCATGCGGCCGGGTCGGGCGAGGATTTTCGGGCCGGCACGCGGTTCCCGCGGCCGCAACTTCGCGTATGCTACCCCGAAGTCGAGTCGCGTCGGGCCCGGTTTTCCTCGCTGCGCAAGGATGCTCCGCATGAACCTCCTGCATTTGGGCCGCCGGGGGCGGCTGATCGTCGCCGTCGTCGTCACCGCGGCGGCGGGCCCGTTCGCCGCACGGGCCGCCGACGTGCCCGCGGCACTCTCCGGCAGTGGACTGGCGATCGTGCCGGCGGACGCGGCCTTCCTCTCCGCCACGCTGCGGGCCCGCGAGCAGTACGACCGGTTCGTGACCAGCAACGCCTACGCCGCCCTGCGGGCGCTGCCCGCGGTGAAGCGGGCCTTCGAGTCGGTCGCCGAGCAGCGGACGATGCCCGGCAACCCGCTGTCGATGGTCGACAGCTTCCTGCAGCTTCCCGAGAACGCGCAGGCGGTCGACCTGCTCGCCGACATGGTCGCGACCGACACGTTCGTGTACGGCGAGCCCTCGTGCGCCGCGTTCGTGCAGCTCGTGCGGAAGCTCTCGGCGGTCGTGCAGGCCCTGGGCCGGATGGGCGCCCGCGCCACCATCGACGACGAGATGGAGATGCCCGAGGACGTCGACGACGGTGGCGGCGAGGCCGGGGCGCGGCCCACCGTCCGCGTGCACCGCTGCCAGGTCGGTGCCGACGTCGCCGAACTCTCGCCCGACGCCATGCTGCAACGGATGCTCGTGGAGACGCTCGTCGACAACATCGATCTCGTGGTCGTGCCCGACGTCGTGTGGGGATTCAAGACCACGATGCCCGACGCGGCGCGGGCGCAGGTGGCGCGGCTGGAGGCGCTGGCGAAGGCCACGCTGGGCGGGGAGGGGGCCGCCGCCTCGGTCGCCCGGAAGCAGGTTGCCGGCGGCGACTTCCTCGTGATCACGGTGCGGGGCGAGTCGCTGCCGTGGGGCGAATTCGAGCGGGAGTGCGCGGACGTCGCCGGCGACATCGACGGTTTCGACGACGTGTTCGCTCGGCTGCGGAAGCTCGACGTCTGCCTGGCGCTGGGTGTGGTCGGCGGCCGGGTGATCGTCTCGTTCGGTGATTCGCCGGACCACCTCGGCAAGCTCGCGGGCGGCGGGGCGGCGGGGCGGCTGCTCGAGCTGCCGGCGCTGGCGCCCGTGCTGGCCCACGCCGACAAGCCGCTGACCGCCGTGTCGTACCTGAGCACGGGCATGGTCACGGCGCTGGCGCAGTCCGCCGAGGACCTGAAACAGCCGTTCGCGATGCTCGAGGAGCAGCTCGACGACGCCGGGCTTCCGGAGGAGGCGGTGGAGGACGGTCGGCAGACCGTCGAGCGGTTCGCCGCCGCGCTGGCGGCCCGTCTGCCGGAGCCGGGCGCGTGGACGGCCTTCTCGTTTCTCGCCGACGCGGGCTACGAGGGCTATGCGTGGAACTGGTCGAAAAACCAGCCCTTCGACGGCGGCCGTCGGCTCGACCTGCTGGAGCACGCCGGCGGCGCTCCGGTGGCCGTGCTGGTGTCGCGGCTCAAGAGCGACCCCACGTGGCTCGACGACGTGACCGATTTCGCGGGCGGCCTGTGGTCGCTGTTCGGGGAGCACGGCCCGGGGGCGCTCGAGGGCGAGGCGGGCGACCGGAGACGCGAGCTCATGAATCGCTTCGGGCCGCTCTGGAGCCGCCTGGCCGACATCGTCCGGGGCAAGCTGATGCCGGCCCTGGCCGACGGCCAGGTGGGTCTCGTGCTCGACGGAACGGCCCGCACGAAGAAGCCGCAGCGCGACCTGCCGGCCTCGGCCGAGCCGCTGCCGGTGCCCGAGCCCGCCATCGTGCTGCCGCTGAAGGATGCCAAGCTCTTCAAGGAGGGCCTGAACGACCTGTTCGCCCTCGGCGACGAGACGGTGGCGACCGTGCGGGCACTCGACCCCGCAGCCCTGCCGCCGGGCTACGCGGTGCCCGACCCGGAGAAGGCCAAGGTGGAGGCCGGGACGGTCTGGTCGTTCGCCCTGCCGGACTCGGGCCTCGACGACCAGATCCGGCCGGCGATCGGCGTGGGGGAGAAGGCGGCCGTCTTCTCGCTGGTCACCAAGCAGGCGGCCCGGCTGCTCGGTGCCGCGAAGCTGGAGACCGGCGCGCAGCTTTCGACGTTCGAGGAGCCGCTCGCCGGAGCCGCGGCGGTCGACGTGGCGGGCGTCGTCGACCTGCTCAAGCCGTGGGTGGTCTACGCGACGCGGTACGGCAGCGTGCACGAGCGGGAGGGCCTCGTCGATGCCGACGCCGAACTCACCGCGGCCGACGAGAACGAGCGGGTGAAGGAGGCATTGAAGCACGTCGACGTGGTCGCGGACGTCGCCAAATGCCTGCGGGCCGCCGTGGCCGAGACCGGCTTCCGCGACGGCGCGCTCGTGACGCACTGGCGCAACATCATCCGCGACCTGCCGAAGAAGTGACCCGGCGGACGATCCCGCGGACGAGCGTGTCGCCGCCCGGATGACAGACGTCCTCGACGTCCACCGGGGGCGGCGGGGGCATCGTCGCATCGTCCGGCCCGCCGGCGACGGCGGGGGCGGTGAACTGCCAGGTCTCGTCGACGAGATCGGCCGCGAACAGCGTGCGGAAGACCGTCGGACCGCCCTCGACGAGCAGGTTCGTGAGCCGGCGTCGGCCGAGTTCCGCGAGCAGTCCGCGAAACCGTCCGGCAGGCTCCGCCTGGGGCGAGCGCCACACCTCGCAGCCCGCCGCCCTGAGCGCGGCAATTCGCTCCGTCGGTGCGGCCGGCCCCACGGCCACGAGCACCGGCGACTCGCGGGCCGTGCGCGCGAGCCGGCCGTCGGGCGGGAGGCGTCCGCGGCCGTCGAGCACGATCCGCACCAGGATCCGAGCGGCTGCGCCGGCCGCAGGGCCGTGCTCCGGCCGCGCCGTGAGCAGCGGGTCGTCGGCCAGCGCGGTGCCGCTGCCCACGGCGATGGCGTCGACGCGGGACCGCAGCGCGTGGACGACCGCCCGTGACTCCGGCGACGAGATCCAGCGGTCGCCTCCGGGCCGGGTGACGCGGCCGTCGCGGGTCGCGGCCCACTTGGCGATCACCCACGGCGTGCCGGTGGTGACGAGCTTCCTGAACGCCGCCGTGAGCCGCCGGGCCTCCGCCTCCAGGAGGCCGAGTTCGACGGCGATCCCTGCGGTTTGCAGTGCGGCGATCCCGCCTCCGGCGACGGCGGGGAACGGGTCGCCCGTCGCGACCACGACGCGGGCGATGCCGGCCGCCACGATGGCCTCGGTGCAGGGGGGCGTCTTGCCGTGGTGGCAGCAGGGCTCGAGCGTGACGACGAGCGTTCCGCCGCGGGCCCGCTCGCCGGCCGTCGCGAGCGCCGCGACCTCCGCATGCGGTCCGCCGCACCGCTCGTGCCACCCTTCGGCCACGACCTC
>JBJTIV010000251.1:0-3365 GCA_046095145.1 Planctomycetaceae bacterium | reverse complement strand
CCCCCGGGCAGAGCATCGTGTGATTCCCGGCCCGGCGGGAGTTCACGGGTGCCGCGAGCGGCTCGGGTCAGCGAGCGTGGCGACGGCGAAACAGCGAGTAGCCGCCGCAGGCCAGGCCGACGAGGGCCATGGCGCAGGTCGCGGGTTCGGGGACTGCCTGGGTGCTTAAGCCCAGAGAAAAGCCGGTCGTTGCGTTGCCCCAATCCTCCCAGGAAGCATCCGGCACGGCCCAGTTGTTGAAGACGGTCGTGTTGTCGGCACTGCTCACGCCTCCATTCCAAGCAAGGCCCCCGGCACTGCCATCGGGATTATTCCAGTTCGCAGCATCCGACCACAGCGCCACTGCGTACTTGTTTCCTGAGGCTATTCCCCAGCCCAGCGATGTGACATCAAGGTAGGTGTAACTGCCGGTCACGAGGATAGGACGGTCAACGGCACTTTCGCAAGCGATGGCCGGGGCACTGTCGCCCCGTGACCGGGAGTTTGGCCTCCATGGACCGGATGGTGGAGCCTGCCGGCACTCCGCCAGACAGGGATGGGTGTGCGCACACCACAGCCACCCTTGTAGCCCCTGATAGCCTCGGCCGGTGGATCTTTTCCATCGGCAGCGGAGGCATGGCATGGCGCGGGGCGTGGATCGGAACAAGCTGGCCGCGTGGCGCCGACGACTGGCGCGACATGCGAAGAGCGGCCTGACTGCGGCCGAGTTCTGCAGGCGGGAGCGGGTGAGCGTGTCGCTCTGGAAGTATTGGCGACGGAGGATCGAGCGGGCTGCATCGCCGGCGGCGCGGATTCAGCCGCGTGCGGCCGAGTCGTTCCGGCCCGTTGAGATCATCCCGCGGCGCTCGGTGCTCGTGCACTTCCCGGGCGGTGCGACGTTGGAGATCCCGGACGATCGCGTGGACCTCGTGCGCGTGGCGATCGATCGCATGGCCGCGCAGGCGGAAGCGGCCCGATGCTAAGCGTCTCCCCGGCCCCCGCGATTTTCCTGCACACCGACGCCACCGACATGCGCAAGAGCTTCACGGGCCTGTGCGGGCTCATTCGGGGCGTCTTTGGCGACGATCCCGCCGATGGCAGTCTCTTCCTGTTCGTCAACAAGCGGAGGGATCGCATCAAGGCGCTCTGGTGGGATGGCGACGGCTTCGTGCTCTGGTACAAGCGATTGGAGCAGGGAACATTCGAGGTCGTGGCGGCAAGCGACAGCGCGAAGCGAGTGCGCATCGACTCGACGCAGCTCGCGATGATCCTCGGTGGCGTGCGGCTCGAGACGGCGAGACGCCGCAAGCGATTCAGTCGTGCGAGTTGAGCGAAGTCGCATCGTGTTTGGCACGCGATTATTTTTCGTGCGTTGGTGAATCTGCTCTTGCCAAGCAGATCGCGGCGTGCATGATGCGGACATGCGCGAGACGACGACGTTTCCGAGCGACATCGACGCCTGCCACAGGCTGCTCCGTGAACAGCGCGGCGTGATCGCCGAGTGCCACACGGCGATTGCCGAACGCGATGTTGTGATCGCCGAACGCGACACCGCGCTGGCTGCCAAGGACGCGCTGGTCGCCCAGCAGAACCAGCAACTGGCCGAGCAGAAGGACAAGCTCGCGGAGTACCAACTCCGCCTCGCGGCCGCGCTCCAGGCCGCCTTCAAGAAGCGGATCGAGCGATACCTCGCCGACCCGAGTCAGCTGAAGATCGACTTCGGGGATTCACCCGACGTGGCGGACGCCGCCGAGGGCCTCGCCGACGCGGCCTACGAGAACATCGAAGGCTATCGGCGCCGCCAGCAGCAGCCGCAGAAGACCCGGAACGAGCAGCTTCCGGCGCACCTGCCGCGGATCGAGGTGAAGCTGCCGGTGCCCGAAGACCAGAAGACCTGCCCAGAGCACGGCGAGCGGGAGGTGATCGGCTACGACTGGCAAGAGACGCTCGAGATCGTGCCGCCCAAGCTCGTCGTCCGTCGCACTGGCATTCCCAAGCTTGCCTGCCGGAAGCACGAGGAGTGCGGCGTGAAGGAGGCCCCGCGGCCGGTCGGCCTGGTCGAGGGCAACCGCTACGGCACGAGCGTGGCCGCCCAGATCGTCGTCCACAAGTACGGCTTTCACCTGCCGGTGTACCGCCAGCAGGATCTTTTCGCCTCCTGCGGCTGGACGCCCGCCCGCAGCACCCTCCAGAACATCCTTCGGGCCACGGCCGAATGCCTCCGCCCGCTGGTCGCGCACCTCCGGGAGGTGGTGCGTGCCGGCCCCGTCATCGGCACCGACGACACGACGCTGACGCTCGTGACCCCGAAGGATCTGCCGCCCCCTGACCCATCCGACCCCAAGTCCGCCCGAGTCCGCGAGGTGATCGCCGCTGCGCACGCAGAAGGCAAGAAGAGCATCACCGCGCGCATGTGGGCGTATCGGAGCATCACGGCGCCGATCGACGTCTTCGACTTCACCGTCAGCCGCCATCGTGACGGTCCGGAGCTGTTCCTGGACGGCTTCACCGGCACCCTGATGGCCGACTGCTACTCCGGCTACGACGCGGTGCAGACGCAGAGTGACGGGCGGATCGTCCGCGGGGCCTGCGTGGCGCATGCCCGGCGGAAGGTGTTCAACGCCCGCGACAACCACCCGCGACACGCTGCGGTGCTGCTCTCGATGTTCCAGCAGCTCTACGACATCGAGGATCGTGCCAAAGACTCCTCCGCGGATGACAGGAAGGCCCTGCGGCAGGCCGAGGCGAAGCCGATCTGGGAGCGGATGCGGGAGTACGTCGCGGGCGAGGCGATCGCCGACGTGCTTCCCAAGGAGACGTTCGGCCAGGCGCTGACGTACATCCGGAATCAGTTCGATCACCTGCTCGTCTATCTCGATGATGGCCGCGTGCCGATCGACAACAACCTCACCGAGCAGTTGATGAAGAAGGTGGCGATCGGCCGCAAGAACTGGCTCTTCGTCGGGGAAGTCGAGCCTGGCTATCGCGCCGCCGACCTGTTCACGATTCTCAGCAGTGCCGTGCGGAACGATCTCGATGTCGTCGCCTACGTGCAGGACGTCCTCGACCGCCTGCTGTCCGGCGACACCAACTACGAGTCACTCCGACCCGATGCCTGGAGGGCGGTGCACCCAGAGGCCATTCGCACCTACCGCGAGGAGGAGCGGGCCGCCCGCGCCGACATCAAGAAGACCCGCCGAGCACGGCGACGGGCGGTGCGGAAGTAGACGTCTTCGCGCATTGCCGCCCGGTCACCCCGTCAGGGCAAGGGGTGGGCGTGGTGTGCGCACACGTTCCAGCGGCAGCCTTCGGGGTGCTCGACGTGAACGTGGATCTCGGTCGATTCGACATCGAGCCTCACGTCCGTCACCTTCCAAGGAGTGGTC
>JBJTIV010000250.1:0-2258 GCA_046095145.1 Planctomycetaceae bacterium | reverse complement strand
GGTGAACTCGACGGACATCTCGCTGGTCAACGGCGGCGGCCGGTACAACGCGGGTGCGCCGGCGACGTGGCAGCAGGGTGACTACAACTACTCGGGCGACGTGAACTCGACCGACATCTCGCTGCTCAACGGCACGGGGCTCTACGGCACGCCCTCGTATCTGCCCGCGGCGAGCCTGGGGGCGCTTGGTGGGGTGGGCGTGCCCGTGATGGCCAGCGTGCCCGAGCCGGGCACGTGGGCGCTCGCCGTGCTGGGCCTGGTGGGGCTGGCCGCGGTGCGGAGTCGCAGACACCCGCTCAGCAGTCGTCGTGCCAACCTTGACGCTCCCGGGGTGGGAACGGATACTCCCCTATGGCGGGGATGAATCTCAGTAGGCGGACCATGGATCCTGGTAATCAGGCTGCCGACGAAGGAGAGCGTATGCGCACGCCCCGACGATCCGCGGACATCCGTCGCGACGGACGCGGTTTCACCCTCGTCGAACTGCTCGTCGTGATCGCCATCATCGCCGTCCTGATCGGCCTGCTCCTGCCGGCCGTGCAGAGCGCGCGGGAGTCGTCCCGGCGTGCCAAGTGCCTCAACAACCTACGGCAGGTCGGCCTGGCGGCGCTCACCTACGAGAGCGTGAAGAAGGAACTGCCGCCGCGGCGATTTTCGAAGATCATCCAGGGCACGACGGTGCCGCCGCCGGGCAACAACACGGCGCCGCCGCTCGTGCTCATCATGCCGTTCTTCGAGGAGGCACAGAGCTACGCGCTGTTCGATCTCGACTACGACGTCAACTCCGACGCCCCCATCCACTCGAGCATCCCGGCCCGCCCCAACGCCAACGCCCAGGCGCGGTCGCAGCAGGTCGGAACCTTTCTCTGCCCGTCCGACGCCGCGGCGGGACCCGGGTCCGCCTTCGGCACCACGAAGCCGGCGGGCAGAAACAACTACATGGCCTGCATGGGCATCGCCAGCATGCGGGGTGCGGACTCCGCGACGGACCCGGCGAACGCGGTGCTCATGGGAATCTTCGCGCGCCCCACGCCGGCCGACGGCCAGCTCCTGCGTGGCTGCCAACTGCGGGAGTTGACCGACGGGGCGTCGAAGACGGCTCTGTTTGCCGAGGTGATGCGGGGCACGTTTCCCTGGCCGTCATCCGATTCCGATTACACCACGGCGAATATCGGCTCGGCCGCGTTCAGCGGCCTGTCCGTGCGGGATGGCACCCGGGTGGCGGAATGCCGGCCCGGCGGCGACCGGATCGCCACTCAAAAGATCGTCTACGTCGGCAATCAGTTGCACCGCGACCTGCCGACCAACTTCATGTACACGCACACGCTGCCGCCCAACTGGAACGTCCGTCAGTCGAACTCCCTGCAGCAGCGGTTCAACTGCGGGAATACGGGCTACGTCCAGGCGCACATCGCCGCGTCGTCATACCATCGCGACGGCGTGGTCGTGGTGTCGGCCGACGCCGCCACGCGGTTCATCAGCGACTCGGTCGACCCCGCCATCTGGCAGGCGTTCGGCAGCCGGGCTGGCGGCGAGAGCGTGGTGCCCTAGTGAACGCAGGCGACCGCTGCTTCCGTGACGCGTGGTTCGCCGCCGTCGTGCGACCCCTGGACCGCCTGGGCGTCGCAATCGCGTTCGTCGTCATGGCCGCCGCGGCCGGCGGTCTCGTCGGCTGCGGGAGCGGCGGCGGCCCGCAGCAGGTGGCGCAGGGCGACGCCGACCCCGGTCTCAGCGACCTGAAGATGTTTCTCGAGGCCGCGAAGGCAGGCGGCCGCAAGACAACCCGCGACGTCGCCCTGCCCGTGATCCAGGCGCAACACATGGCCGCCGACTACTCCCTCGGCACGGGAGACATCGTCTTCGAGTGGGGCGCCGAATTGTCGACCGGCCCCGAGGCGGCCAAGCGGATCGTGGCCTACCAGAAGGCCGCCAAGAGCGACGGGGGCTGGGCGCTCTTCCAGGACGGTTCCCTGCGGCGGATCACGGCGGCCGAGTTCGCGGCCGCCCCGAAGGCCGAGCGCTGACGCCCTGGCCCGGGCTTGGCTTCAGGACCGACCGCGAACCGTCTCACGACGCCGGCCCCGAGCTGCGGCCAGCCCCGCCAGGCCCAGCACGGCGAGCGCCCACGTGCCCGGCTCGGGCACGCTGGCCATCACGGGCACGCCCACCCCACCGAGCGCCCCCAGGCTCGCCGCGGGCAGGTACGACGGCGTGCCGTAGAGCCCCGTGCCGTTGAGCAGCGAGATGTCGGTCGAGTT
>JBJTIV010000249.1:0-7314 GCA_046095145.1 Planctomycetaceae bacterium | reverse complement strand
CGCCCTGCCCGGTGTGCAACGGCGGCGACGCGGGGGCGCCGGCCCGCCCCGCCGGTGCCGACGGCCTCGCGAATCTTGGTCCCGGCGACGTGGCGGCCCGCTACCGCGCCGCCGACGACGGCCCCGACGCCGACTGCGTGCACGTCGCGGTCTCGAGCTGCGCCTGCCTGTTCGCGCCGCGGTTCGCCGCCGTCCGGGAGGTGGTGAAGCCCTTCGAGGACGCCGCGCCGCAGGGGCCGCGCGGCATCGCGCTCGTCGAGCATCCCGGCGAGGAGTCCCGGCTGCTCCCCGTCGTCCAGCGCACGCAGGCCCTGCAGCCCGAGGCGGCGCGGAAGGCGCTGCCGGGCGTGGCGATCCACGAGCGGCTCGGGCCGCTGGCGGTCGACCAGGATGACCGGCCCCGCGAGGAGCAGGGCGTCGTGCAGGCCGCCGCGCAGGTGGCGGACGACCAGCCGGAACTGGAGCGGCGGTCGCAGCGTCCGTTCGTGGCCGTGGGCTTCGACGTGCCCGTGGCGTGGACGTGCGTGAGGGCCGCGAACGTCGTCGCCGACGGCCGCTCGGCCGGGGTGGTGGCGGCCGACCGCGGCACGGCCACCCTGCGGTTCGAGTCCCCGGGCCGCGCCGAGCTCACGCTCTGCAAGCGGGCCGGCAGCGACACCGCCCGGCCCGGCGAGGAACTCGATTTCACGATCGTGATGCTCAACTCGGGCGACCGAGCCCTCACCGACATCGTGCTCGCCGACGCGCTGCCGGCGCGGCTCTCGTTCGTGGCGGGCTCCGCCGCCGCCAGCGTGTCCGCCGACTTCGCCACGAGCACGGGCGACGACGGCGCCACGGTGCTCACGTGGCGGCTGCGCGACACGCTCACCCCGGGCGCGAGCGGCTTCGTGCGGTTCCGCACGATCGTCCGCTAGCCTCCCGTTGCGGCGGCGCCGGACGCGGGAATATGATCCCGAGGTCCGTTCGAGTCGCTCCCCGTCCCCGTGAGGATCCGCATGTCTCTCCGCCCCGTCGGTTCCCGCCGCTGCCCCGGCATCGCGGCGCTGCTCGTCTCCTCCGCGGCGGCCGCCGCGATCCTCGTGGCGGGAGTCTCGCGCGGCCAGCCCGCCGCCACGCAGGGCGAGCCGGCGGCGGAGGCCGGCGAGCTCACCGTGCCCCCGGTGCCCGACGGCACGCCGGCGGAGCTCATGGAGTTCGTGGAGGGCCTGCTGCCTCCCAAGACCGAGGCCGGGTCGCCGCAGGAGATGATGCGCTACATGCAGGGCGTGGCGGCAGCGTCGGTGGAGGTGGCCGACAAGATCCTGGCCCAGGTGCCGGCCGACGACGGCATGGCCGTGGATGCCGCGAAGCTCAAGCTCGGCGGCCTGACGATGCTCGCCCGCATGGGCGACGAGCAGGCCCCGAAGGCGCTGGCGGACTATGCCGCGACCCTGGCCGCGAGCCCCCAGGCGGAGCTCGCCAAGGAGGCGAAGCGGATCCTGTTCGTGACGGAGGCGCAGGAGATGTTCCAGTCGGGGAACCTCGACGCGGCCCCGGCCCTGATCGCGAAGGTCACCGAGATGGTGGCGGCCGATCCCGACGACGTGCAGACGGCGGGCCTCGCCATGCAGTTCGCCGGCTTCTTCGAGAGCGTGCCCGCGGGCGAACCCCTGGCCGTGAAGACCTTCGAGTCGCTCGGGCCGCTGTTCGCCAAGAGCACGAATCCCCAGGTGCAGAAGCTCGGCGACCGGTTCGCCGGCACGCTGCGGCGGCTGTCTTTGCCCGGCAAGCCGATGGATATCAAGGGCACGCTGCTCGACGGCACGCCCTTCGACCAGAAGGCGCTTGCCGGGAAGGTGGTGCTCGTCGACTTCTGGGCCACGTGGTGCGGCCCCTGCCGGGCCGAGATCCCGTCGATGAAGCAGGAATACGAGAAGTATCACGACCGCGGCTTCGAGGTCGTGGGCATCAGTCTCGACGACGACCGCGAGGCGGTGGAGAAGTTCGTGCAGAGCGAGGAGATCCCCTGGCCGATCCTCCACGACGCCGGCGGGGAGGGCGACGGCAATGCCCTGGCCCGCTTCTACGGCATCACGGGCATCCCGCAGCTGATCCTCATCGGTCGCGACGGCAACGTGATCACCCTCAACGCGCGGGGCCGGAAACTCGCCGAGGAGCTGGAGAAGCTCTTCAAGGACGCCGGCTGACGGTTCCCATGGCAGCCACGCGCGGCCCGGTCGCCAAGCGCGCGGGGGCCTTCGACTCCTCCGGCATCCGCAAGGCGTTCGACCTGGCGGCCCGGCTGCCCGACCCGATCAACCTGGCCATCGGCCAGCCCGACTTCGCCATGCCGGCGGCCGCCCGGGCGGCCGCCGGGGCGGCGATCGACGCGGGACGCAACGGCTACACGCCCACGCAGGGCATCCCCGAGCTCCGCGAACGGCTCGAGGCGCGGGCCCGGCTCGAGACCGGCCAGGCCGACCGGCGGCTGTGCGTGACCAGCGGCTCGAGCGGCGGCCTCGTGCTCGCGCTCATGGCCCTGCTCGACCCCGGCGACGAGGTGATCATCTTCGAGCCCGCCTTCGTGATGTACCGGCCGCTGGTCGAGTTCCTCGGCGCGCGGGCCGTCGCCATCGACACCTCCCCCTCGTTCCGGATCGACGTCGACCGGGTGGCCGCCGCACTCACGCCGGCCACCCGTGCCATCCTCCTCAACACGCCCTCGAATCCGACCGGGTTCGTGGCCGACGCGGCCACGGCCCGCGACCTCGCGGCCCTCGCCGACCGCCACGGGATCACGCTCGTCAGCGACGAGCTCTACCGGTCGTTCTGCTACGACGCGCCGTTCGCCTCCCCCGCCCTGCATTCCGAGAACGTGCTCGTGATCGACGGCTTCTCGAAGTCGCACGCCATGACCGGCTGGCGGGTCGGCTGGATCCACGGGCCGCGGGCGATCATCGACGCCTGCACGATGCTGCAGCAATACACCTTCGTCTGCGCGCCCCAGGTGGGCCAGTGGGCGGCGCTCGCCGCGCTCGACGCGCCGATGGACGTGCCGCTCGCCGAGTGCCGCCGCAAGCGCGACCGGCTGATGGCGGGGCTGGCCGACTGCTACGACTTCGTGCCCCCCGGCGGCGCCTTCTACCTCTACCCCGAGGCGCCGGGCGGATCCGGCAAGGCGTTCGCCGAACGGGCCGCCGCCGAGGAGCGGCTGATCGTCGTGCCGGGCAGCGTGTTCGGCGGAGCCGACACCCACTTCCGCATCGCCTACACCGTGAGCGACCGCACGCTCGACCGCGGCATCGAGGCGCTGCGCCGCCTGGCGGGCGGCCGCTGACCCGCGGCGATTCCGGGACCCCGCGCCGGCCGGGCCGTCAGGCGATGCCTTCCGGCTTGTGCATCTCCATGTGGATCTGGTTCCAGATCACGTGATGCAGGCAGACGACCAGCGGAAACATCACGGCCCCGGTGACCGAAAACGGGGCGAGCACCAGGCTGACCGGCAGCGACTCGAGGATCCCCTCCCGGAGATTCAGGCGAATCCCCCGGTCCTCACCATGCGGCACCGGCTCGTCGTGGAACGACTTGCGGTATTGCTTGTGATGCTCGACCGCGTGGCTCGTGAAGATGCGATTGCGGGCGGTGAGATTCCGGAACGGGAATCGCCACGGCTTCCTGTGCATCAGGCGGCTGTGCACCTGATGCTCGATGAGCGACATCAGCACCACGAGCACCACGAACCAGGCGGCGACACCGAGAAACCGCGACACGAATTCGCTCACGCGCCACCCTCCGAACGGTCCACAGGTCGACCTGGGAACTCCACCGACCGTGGATCACCGTGCGGGGTATAGCAGTCCCGGAGCACCCGAGTCAGGGCCAGTTCCCCGTGAGGAGCGGCGGGGCTGGAAACGACAGGACCGGAGAGCGTCTGGCGACACCCTCCGGCCCTGGAATCGATGTCAGTCGGTGTCGCTCAGTAGCGGCGGCCACCACCGCCGCCGCCACCACCGCCATACCCGCCGCGACCGCCGCCGCTCTCGCGAGGCTTGGCCTCGTTGACGGTCAGTGCCCGGCCGTCGAACTCCCGCTCGTGCATGCCGCTGATCGCCCGCTGGGCGGCGTCGTCGGTCTGCATCTCCACGAAGCCGAAGCCCTTGCTGCGGCCGGTGTCCCGATCCTGGATGACCTGCGCGCTCACGACGGTGCCGAATTCCAGGAACATCTGCTCCAACGCCTCGTTGGTCACGCTGTACGCGAGGTTGCCGACATAAAGCTTCTTTCCCATGACAAAAAACACTCCTGCCGATGACCCAAATGTGCTTTCGGGGTCACTTCGAAAGGGCCAGAAAGTGGCAGCCCGCCAGAGGGTCAAGGCGAGGATCAAGAAGCGGCGGCAACGGCCTCGCGGCCGGCTCGCTACTCGCTCGTAGCTTCGTCTCACACCGACCCGAGGACTTTAAGCGACGCTCGGCCGCAAAGCAACGTCGCCCTGCGGCGGACCGCCCCCGCGCCTCGTCCGTGCGTCGCGGCCGCCGGGCGGAACCGGCCCGGAGTCCCCGGGTCTCGTGACCGCGCCGATGCCGCAGGACGGCTACACTGCCGGCTTCGAGGAGGTCAGCCATGCCCAGCCGCACCGTCGCCGAGGTGGCCAAGACGCTCGATCACGCCGTCCTCAAGCCCGAGTACACGGCCGCCGACCTGGCCACGCATGCCGCCATGTGCGTGGCCCGCGGCGTGGGCTGCATCTGCGTGCGGTCGGGTGACGTGGCCGCCGCGGCCCGGCTCGTCGCCGGGAGCCCGGTCGTGGTCGCGAGCGTGATCGGCTTCCCGCACGGGGCCTGCCCGGCGGCGGTCAAGGCGCACGAATCGCGGCTGGCGATCGCCGCCGGCGCCCGCGAACTCGACATGGTGATCAACGTGGGCGCGCTCAAGTCGGGAGACGAGCAGGTCGTCCGCGACGACATCGCCGCGGTGGTCGCCGAGGCCAAGCCCCACGGCGTGGTCGTGAAGGCGATCCTCGAAACCTGCTACCTCTCGCCGGCCGAGATCGAGACGGCCTGCCGGCTCGCCGATCAGGCCGGGGCCGACTTCGTGAAGACCTCGACGGGCTTCGGCGTGAGGTCGGCCGGCCCCACGGGCGCCACGCCGGAGGCCGTGCGGATCATGCTCGACGCGGTCGGCGGCCGCCTGCAGGTGAAGGCCTCGGGCGGCATCCGCACGTGGGACGAGGCGATCGCCTACCTCGACATGGGCTGCACGCGGCTCGGCGTGGGCGACGCCGCCGCGATCCTCGACGGCCGCCCCGCCACCGGGGCGTATTGACGCACCGGCGTCCTCTGACGCCCTCGGGCGGGCCCGCCGTGCACGGTGCGCCTACAATCGGGGGCACCGTCACGCGAGGATTCCATGGAACGCACCACACTGCCCGCCACGCTCGCGGACCTGAAGGCCTCCGGCTGGAAGAGCCGCCCGGTCAAGGACGAGGTGCGGGAGAACTTCCTCGGCATGCTCCGCGACGGCACGGAACTCTTCCCCGGGATCGTCGGCTACGACGACACGGTGATCCCGGAGATCAACATCGCCCTGCTCGCGGGACACGACCTGCTCTTCCTCGGTGAGAAGGGGCAGGCCAAGAGCCGGCTCATGCGGCTGCTCGTGCGCTTCCTCGACGAGCACCTGCCCTACCTCGACGATCCGGCGATCCCGCTCCACGACGACCCGTTCGCCCCGATCACGTCGGCCGGCCGGCGGCTCGTGGCCTCCCGGCCCCCCGAGGAGGTGCCGATCGGCTGGTGGCCCCGCGCCGAGCGGTATGCCGAGCGGCTGGCCCCCGGCACGAAATTCGCGGACATCATCGGCGAGATCGACCCCGCGAAGCTGGCCGGCGGCACGAGCATGTCGAGCGAGGAGGCCCTGCACCTGGGCCTCATCCCGCGGATGCACCGCGGCATCTTCGCCATGAACGAGCTGCCGGAACTCGACGAGCTGGTGCAGGTGGGGATGTTCAACATCCTCGAGGAGCGCGACGTGCAGATCCGGGGCTACCCCGTGAAGTTCGACATCGACGTGATGCTGCTCTTCTCGGCGAACCCGTCCACCTACAACCGCTCCGGCAAGGTGATCCCGCAGCTCAAGGACCGGATCGGCGCGGTGATCCACACGCATTACCCCCGCGACCGCGACCTCGGCATCCGCATGGTCGAGCAGGAGGCGGGCGTGGACCTCGGCGGCGAGTGGCCGGTGAGCGTGCCCTGGTTCATGAAGGAGATCGTCGAGCAGGTCACGATCGCGGCCCGCAAGAGCAAGTTCATCGACCACCAGTCGGGCGTGAGCGCGCGGTTCTCGATCGCCAACTACGAGACGATGGTGGCCAGCGCCCGCCAGCGGGGCGTGCGGCTCGGCGAGCGGCCGGCCGTGCCGCGGATCAGCGACCTGGGCCACCTCTACACGTCGAGCCTCGGCAAGCTCGAGCTCGACCTGATGGGCAGCCACCAGATGACCGAGCGGCAGGTGCTCGACGCCGTGATGGCGGAGGCGATCGCGACGGTGTTCGAGGAATACGTGGAGCAGCACGGCCTCGACGAGATCGCGAAGGTCTTTGGCGAGGGCGTGAAGGTGGAGGTGGGCGACACGGTGCCGAGCGCGGCCTACGAGCGGATCCTCGCCGACGTGCCCGAGGTCTGGCAGAAGGCCTTCGAGGTCAACGCCGCGGCCGACCCGGCCGCCCGCGCGTCGTGCATCGAGTTCGTGCTCGCCGGACTCTACGCCACCGAACGCATCAGCCGCGTCCAGTCCCACGGCCGCACCGTCTACGACACCGGAGGCTTCCGGTAATGTCGCGTTTCGTGGAGCACGCAGTCGGCCCGCCGCCGTGCGACGTCGCGGAGGCGGGGGCGGAAGCTGGAGGAGCCTTGAATCGTCTTGCTCGATACGATTCACCACTCCGCAGCGGGTGCGGCAAACGATTCACAGCGACGGAGGCTTTCGCCCCCGCCTTCCGCCCCGGGCCACACCATGCCCACCCGTGACACCCTCGGCGGGATCGTCCACTCGTACCAGCGGTACGACCCCGTGCGGATCCCGCCGCCCCGCGGGCCGGCGCCCGACCTCGTCTCGGGGGCGCTGGAGCACCTCCTCGAATACGGCCTCGACGACGGCACCGAATTCACGGAGGAGCAGCTCGCCGAGGCGGTTCAGCTCTCGCCGGAGGACCTGAAGAACCTCGGGCCGTCGCTCGACGCCATCCGCAGGGCGCTCGAGGAGCGCCGCCGCCGCATCCTCGAGCGCTACGAGACCGACGCGGTTCGGAAGAAGGCCCGCACCGTGTTCCGG
>JBJTIV010000248.1:0-2418 GCA_046095145.1 Planctomycetaceae bacterium | reverse complement strand
CGAGGCGGTCGTCGGGCACGTGGAGCTCGAGCTCCCAGCCGGCCGTCTTGTCGGCGATCGCCAGCAGCACCTGCCCCGTCTCCACCGGCCGCAGGTAGAGGCGGTCGCGGACCTGCCAGGTGACGATCCGGCCGTCGATGGGGCTCCGCACCTCGAGGTCCCGCCGCTTCTTCTCCGAGAGCTGCCGCTGCAGTTCGAGGCTGGCGGTCTCCTTCTGCAGCTGCTTCTTCTGGCCCTCGAGCCGCACGTGCTCGTCCTTGGGGATCTCGCGGTTGAGCAGCGACCGCTCCACCGACCGCAGCTGCTCGCGGCTGGAGTCGAGCCGGCCCTGGACGTCCTCGAAGGCCACGTCGAGCTCCGTGTTGCGGAGTGTCACGAGCAGGTCGCCGGACTTCACGTCGCGGCCGTGCTCCACCCCCTCGGCCACGCTCTCGACCACGCCGTCGAGCGGCGCGAACACGTCGCGCTGCCTGACCGGCTCGAGCGTGCCCTTGGCCTCGAGCCGCAGCTCCGCCGGCACGAACACGAGCGCGGCCAGCGCGGCGAGGGTGCCCAGCCCCGCGAGGACCGTGCGCGGCAGGTTGCGGGCCGTGGTCAGCACCCGCGACTTGCCCGCCAGGCTGACGACCCGGTAGAGCGGCAGGCCGGTGTGCTCGAGCGCGTTGGCCAGCGCCAGCTTCCCGTGGTCGGCCACGAGCTCCACGCGGGCCCGCCGGCCGCGGTCCACGCTGCCGGCCGAGAACCACTCGGCCACGAGGGCCCCGATCGGCTCGGGCACCTCCCCCGGCGCCGCCTCCGCCTTGGCCACCGCCGTGGCGTCGACGCCCCCGGGCTTCACCACCGCGGTGGGCCGCGGCTTCTCCAGCGGGATGATCGCCAGGGCGGTGGCATGCGACTCGTCGATGTAGTGCTCGAGTTCCTCCTCGATCTGCGGCGGCAGTTCGCGGCCCGGGTCGGGATGCCAGAGCGGCTCGCCCGCCCTGGCCACCACCCGCACCAGCGCCTCGATCGCCTGCACGGCCGAGGCCCGCCGCTCCACCGAATCCTGGCCGCTGACCGCCTCGAGGCGGAGCTTCCGCCGACGCCGCACGAGCACGCCCACCCGGTCGCAGCCGATGATCCGCCGGGCCTCGTTGGCCAGCACGAAGGCGGCGGCGACCGGATCGAGCGACTCGTGGACGCGGCGGGAGAACTGCTCCACCTGCGACAGCGCCGTCTCGCGCTCGTCGACCACGGCCAGCTGCCGGCGGCTGAGGAAGTCGCCGGCCAGGGCCGCCACCTCCTCCAGGAACACGAGATAGCCCCGCTGCACCTGCTCGTCGGCGGGCTGGTGGAACACCTCGATCATGCCGGCGCGGCCGCCGGTGCGGTCGAACGGGGCCGACACCACGAGCAGGTCGGTGGGGTTCGTGGCCAGCACGCCGCCGCCGGCGCCGGTGACCTGGGCCCGCGGCGGCACGATCAGGCCGCCCTGGTTCTGCAGGAGCACCGGCACCAGGGCGTTGTGCGCCTGCTCGGCCTCCGGCGTCGCGGCGATCCCCGTGGCCTCGAGGCCGGCGTGGCAGGCCGCCTCGATCTGCCCGCCGTCGGCGGCGGTCCAGCCGAGCCCCGCGGGCGCCTGCATCGCCTCGAGCACGAGGCGGAGCATGCCCGGGTAGAAATCCGCCTCGCCGACGTTGCCCTGCTGCCCGAGGGCCGCCACCTGTGCCAGGACCGCGCGGATCTCGTCGTACCCGCCGCCGCTGCTCATGCGTGACCGCTCCCCGACGCCGGGCGTCAGGCCTTGGCGGCCTGCTGGTGGATCACCCGCTTCTGCACGTCGGTCTCCAGGATGCCGAAGGCCTGCTCGTGCCGCTGCACCGCCATCACCAGCGCCGCGGCGAGCCGCTTGGCGGTGAAGAAGTTCACGATGATCCGCTGCGTGAGCTGGATCGTCTCGGGCGACGTGCCGGCCACCTGCTTGTTGAGGCCGAAGTCGACGATCAACTCCTCCGGCGTGCCGGTCACGCGACAGAAGTTGGCGTAGGTGGCGACGATGTGCGACTCGTCGACGGGCACGTGACCGGGATCGGCGGGACGGGCGGAGGAGGCGTCGGTCATGAAAATGCTCCACAAGGCTCGGAAACGTCGCCGGCGAACCCGCCCAACCGCGTCCGACACGCGGCTGCGACCGCCGAGCCCGGCAGTCTATCGCCCGTCGCCGGTGGGGGCCATCGTCCCGTCCGATTCCCCGTGGCGGCGGAGCCAGTCGGCCGTGTCGAACCGGCGGGCGAGCGCGCGGAACGCCCGGGCGGCGGCGGGCCTCCAGGCTCCGCTCGCCACCGCCGCGGCCGGCTCGATGCCCGCGAAGCCCAGCCGGCACGGCCAGCCGCGCTCCACGGCCACGGCGTTGAACCGCTCGATGATCCGCAGCGCCCA
>JBJTIV010000247.1:0-5331 GCA_046095145.1 Planctomycetaceae bacterium | reverse complement strand
CGGGGCGAACACCCCGTGATAGCGATGCCGGTGCTTCCGCGGCGGCGGCACAAGGTCAGCGAGACGGTCGAGGAACTCAAATGGGGAAAGCTCGACGACGCCGCTGGCGTCCGGCCGCGTGGACTTCCGCCCTCGCCCCGGGCCAACCCAGTTGGCTGCCTTGTGTCGCGGGAGCACATGGGCCCGGACGGCGGGTGCGGCCGCCAGCCAGAAGCGGGCGAGTTTCTCGCGGATCTCGATTTCGCGTTCGGAGCCCATGCCGGCATCCCGCCGGAGGTCCGAAAAAATATCAGGTGCCTCCCCGGGCCTGCCGGGCCGGCGATCAACGGCGCTTCATTCGTCGAGAACGCCGGCCTCTCTTCGGTCGTCGAGATCGACGAAGACGTCAACCTGCTGACCGACGAAGAGCCCCGGAGCGTCCTCTTCCACCGCGTACACCACCTGCAGGACGCGGGTGTCGACTCGTTCGCGATTGTCGCCCGTGAGCGACTGCTTCGGCACGACATACGGCTCCACGCGCACGAATCGCAGCCGATAGGATCGGCCGGCGTTGCCGCGGGGATGAGCATGCGCACCCGCGCGCTCGTCGAATCTCGGAATCTCGCTCTCATCGAAGTCGGCTCGCACGCAGAGCGGCTGCACGCGCCCCAGCACCATGAGCCGCTCGCCGGCCGCGGTGCCCACCTGCTCGCCAGCCCGGATGTCGACCTTGAGCACGTCGCCGTCGATCGGCGAGGTGACCGTGAGGCGCGCGATCTCGGTGCGGGCCTGATCCACGTGGGCCCGTGCGCGCCGGACGGTGCTCTCGGCGACGGCGATGTCCTCCTGCCAGGCGCCCGCCTTGAGCAGCGTGTCGTCCGCCATCGCTGCGGCGAGTCGCTGTCGCGCCTGCTCGAGTTCGGCCCGGCGCGAGATCAGTTCGGCCTCGGGCACCGTCCGCGCCTCGGCGAGCCGCGCCGTGCGGCGGTAGGCATCCTCGGCCGCCACCGTGGCCGCCCGAGCCTCGCTGACGCGCGCCTCGCTCGCCGGCACCTCCTCGGGCCTGGGGAGCGACCGGAGCCGGTGGAGGTGCGCCTCGGCATCGGCGAGGCCGGCCTCGCGGACGGCGAGTTCCGCGGACGCCTGGCGCGTGTCGATGCAGAACAGCGGCGCGCCCACCGCCACGCGATCGCCAGCCGACACGAACACCCGCTCGACCACGCCCGAGACGTGTGTGCCGACGACCACGTCTTCGTCTGTCGGTTCGACGATTCCCGAAGCGGCGAGCGTGCGGGAGAAACCGGCACTCACCGGCAGGATCGGCGGCACGGCCTTCGGAAGCGGCTGGTTGGCCCGGTAGACGTGCCAGCCCGCGTAGCCGATCGAGCCGAGAGCCAGCAGCGGCAGCAGCAGCGTCCTGGCGCTCATGCGTGTGACTCCCGGAAATCGGCGGCGGGCCAGACGCCCGTCACGCGCCCATCCCGCATCTCGATGATGCGGTCGCCGTATCGGTAGATCCGGCTGTCGTGGGTGACGACGATCACGGCCCGATCCGCGTCGAGGCTCACGTCCCGCAGAAGCTCCATGACGGTGCGGCCAGAGGCGGCGTCGAGAGCCGCCGTGGGCTCGTCGCAGACCAGGAGCCGCGGGCGGTGGACGAGCGCACGGGCGATCGCCACCCGTTGCTGCTGGCCGCCGGAGAGCTGGGCGGGGCGGGCGTCCGCCTTGCCGCCGAGCCCCACCGCGGCGAGCATCGCCCGGGCCTCTCGGAGCGCCTCGCTCCGCCGCCTGCCTTGCACGAGGAGCGGGAGGCAGGCGTTCTCGGCGGCCGTCAGCGCCGGAAGGAGGTTGTACTGCTGGAAGACGAAGCCGATCATCTGCGCCCGAAAGGCTACGAGCTCGTCACCGCGGAGATCGCCGAGTGATCGGCCGAACACGCGGACGTCGCCGGCCGTGGGCAGGAGCAGGCCCGCGACGATCGAGATCAGCGTCGTCTTGCCGCAGCCCGAGGGCCCGACGAGGAGCGTGATTTCGCCCGGGGCGACCTCGACGTCCACGCCGTGGAGCACCTGCACCCGCGTGTCTCCCGAGCCGAAGCACTTCGTGACGCCCGTGCAGGCGACGGCGGTGCCGATGGCGGACGTGGCTGTCAAGGAAATACCCGCGGCTACTTGAAGACAATCGCCGGCTCGAGCGTCCAGACCCGGCGGATGCTCACGACGCTGGCGAGGGACATGATCACCAACACGGCACCGGCGGTGCCGATGGCCACCTGCCAGGGCAGGAAGAATCCGCGGAGGTGGTAGATGTCCTTGGTGAGCTCGAAAAAGACGCTCGCGGCGCCCATACCCAGCGCGTAGCCGAGCCCGCCGACGACGGCCGCCTGGAGCAGGATCATCATGAGGATCCGGCTGTTGGTGACGCCCATGGCCTTGAGTGCGCCGAACTGCTTCAGGTTCTCGAGCGTGAACAGGTAGAAGGTCTGGCCGGCGATGGCCGTTCCTACGATGAAACCGAGGGCCACGGTGATCCCGAAGTTCACGGGGATGCCCGTGGATCGCATGTAGTAGCCGATCGTCAGCCACATGAACGACCGCGAGTCGTACGCGGACAGCCCGGTGCGGTCCCGGATGCGCCCGCAGACCTCGGCCGGATTCGCATCGGGACGAGCGTCGGCGACGATGAAGCTGACGGTATTGCGCTCCTGCGGCACGTACCGCGTCGCCTGGCTGTAGCGGCAGTACATGACGGGAAACGTCTGGAACGGCGCGGCGACCCGACAGATGCCCACGACCACCACCCGGCGATCGTTCATCTCAAGCGTCTTGCCGAGGGCGACCGGCTCGCCCGGACTGAGGTAGCTGAATCCCGCGTCGTCGAGGATCACACCGTCCGGCCGCCGCAGGTCGTGCCACGACCCGAGCAGCATCCGCTGCGGGGCGCCGGCGAAGCTGTCGTCGTCGAGCCCCATGACGATGGCGGTGCGGTAGCGGCCATCGGCGGTGCGAACGCGGCCGAGCGACTTCGACAGCCGAGCGGCCCAGCGCACCCCGGGCACGCCGCGCACCCGGTACAGGTCGGTGTCCGAGAGCGGCTCGATCTCGTCGACGCTCTGCAGCTCCGGGTCGCAGATCCAGATACCGGCATCGCGGACGTCCAGGATCTGGCTGGCCGTGCGGAGCATGAGCCCGCAGAAGATGCTCACCTGATGCGACATGAGCATGCTGGCGAAGGCCACACCGAACACGAGTCCCAGGTATTTGGTCCGGTCTCCCGTCAGCATCTTGAGGGCAACCCAGCCCATGAGTCGGCTTCCTGGTAGCGGCGTGCGACGGCTCAGCTCGGCGACGTGAGCCGGCGAAGCGCGAGGAGATGAATGACGATGGAGAGCGGGAGCTGAAACAGCGAGATGAGCGCCAGCGGATGCAGGCCGATGCGGACGGGATCCGGCTGCAGGGCCAGGACTCCGCTGAAGGACAGCGACACCAGGCTCACCGCGACCAGGAAATCGGCGATGCCGATGAGATTCCAGCCGACGGCGAGCCTGCGGACGCCACCGATGTTTTTCGCGACCGCCCACGCCAACGGCAGCGCCGTGATGCCGATGAACGCATCGGCGCACCCTGCAACGACGCCGATCTGGGGCGGCATCAGCCCTTCCGCATACATCCACAGGAACACGGCGCCAGCCAGCCGATAGGCCTGACTGCCGATAAGCGTCGACAGTGGAATGCCCTCGAGAAACGCACGAAACCTCGGAGAGCGATACCAGCAGAGTGCGACCACCAGCGGCAGCAGCGTCATCAGGGTGCCGAAGAGGAGAAAGCCCGGGATGTCGGCCGGGCTCCACCCGCTCGTATCCTGGTAGAAGCCACGGCGCGAAAGCGCCCAGGCCGCAGCGCACCAGGCCATCACCCCGAACGACACCACGCGCATCCGCCGCCAGCCGTACGCCGCCACGGCAAGCGCGACCCCGACTGCGATCGTCGAAATCACGCCGCTCCACCATGTCATTCGGCCACCGCCTCTCGCCGGAGGGCAGGATGTTTACGGCGTACACTTTGACAAGGGAAGTGGACGGTGTCAACATGGGTGCATGAGCCAGACCCGCGAGGCGTATCACCACGGGGATCTCCGCAACGCGCTGATTGCATCCGCGGTGCGACTGATCGAGCAGGGCGGCGAGGCCGCCTTCAGCCTGCGGGAGGCCGCCCGCGACGTGGGCGTCTCCGCGAATGCGGCGTACCGGCATTTCGACGACAAGTCGGCGCTCCTGACCGCCGCCGCTGCCGACGGACTCGAGCAGTTGGCCCGCCGCATGCTGAAAGCGATGGATCGCGTGGCTGAAAGTGGCAATCAAGAGAGGCCCGCGGTCGCTCGATTCAAGGCCGTCGGGCGGGCATACGTCGAGTTCGCGCTGGCGCGTCCGGAACTCTTCCGCCTGATGTTCAGCGGCGGCGGCGTCGAATGCCTGACCGCCGGCGCGGCCGGTTTGGCGACCCCGACGCCGTGGGAGTTGCTCGGCCGCTCACTCGACGCGCTCGTCGCCGACGGCGTGCTGCCAGCCGACCGCCGGGAAGGCGCGGAGCTCAAGGCATGGAGCGTGGTCCACGGCTTTGCGTCACTGGCGCTCGCCGGCCATTCCGCCGTTCCGACGGGGCGGCAACGGCACGCAGCCCTCGAAGCGACCCTCGACTTCGCGGTACGGGGTCTATGCAAGAGGAGGTCATGACAACGCCGGCCACGAGCGTCCCGCATCCTCTTCGGCTGCGGTAGTCCAAGGCCTTTCTCGAAGGATAGGTCGGCCAATGGCACTTCGGCACGCGTCGGCCTGGCGGGGCGGATCATGAGGAGCAACCGCCGGAGCTGGCTGAGCCGTATGCGGCCCGACCGTGGAGGCGCCGCGGAACTTCCTCTCCACGCTCAAGGCCGGATTTGTCTCGTCGGCGCAGACCGGCCTTGAAACCGCCCTTCTCACGGGCCGTCCGCACCGTGGCATGGGTTCCCGTCAGAGGCTGCGGATGTCGATCACGGGCAGGTCGTCAGACGCCGCCTGAAAGATTGCCCGGTCGTCGTGGCCCTGCACCAGTTATCCCCAGTCGGTCGACCGGCCCCGGGCTGGCGAGACGGGCGGTGGTTAGAGCGGTTAGCCCAGATGTGCCAGGATCTTCCGGATCGGCCCCGGATCGGTAATGAATGCGATGAGGCGGATGTCGCCACCACACCCCGGGCACGCAAAAGGAAACTCCTCGCCTGACCCCCTCCCCAAATCTTGACCCAGGTCTTGTGAGAGAATCCTCGTGCCCCGGCTGGGGCTGGAAAGGGTTCTCGGATGAAGAAGCGGCGCAGTGC
>JBJTIV010000246.1:0-8412 GCA_046095145.1 Planctomycetaceae bacterium | reverse complement strand
GTACACGGACTTCCTGAACGCGGTGGACCCGAACGGGACGAACCCGTACGGCATCTACATCGATTCGATGGCGACGAACAACACCATGAAAGGCATCCTGTTCAGTGCAGGAGCGGCGAGCGGGCAGAAATACAGCCCCATCGGCAGTGCTGCTCGTCCGATCACGCTCGTCTCGTGGTTTTCCGCGGCCCGGTTCGCCAACTGGATGCAGAACGGCCAAGGAAGCGGGAGCACGGAGACGGGGGCCTACACGCTGGGTGGCGCGACGAGCGGTAATGCCGTGGCCAGGAACCCCGGGGCGACGTTCTCCATCCCGACGGAGAACGAGTGGTACAAGGCGGCCTATTACTCGCCCGTGAAGGGCGGCGTGGGTTCGCCGGGCTACTACGCGTACGCGACGCAGAGCGACTCGGCCCCGGGCAACGTGGTCGGCCCGGCAGCGAATCAGGCGAACTCCTACACCGGTGTCTTCTCCGTGACGCAGTCGGCGAGCTACGACACGAGCCAGACCTACCTCACGGACGTGGGCGCATTCACGAACTCGGCGTCGTACTACGGCACGTTCGACCAGAGCGGGAACGTGTATCAGTGGAACGATCTGGACGGCACGGCCGGCCCGTCTCGCGGAACGCGGGGCGGCAGCTGGGACTACAGCCCGTCCGCCATGTCGTCGTCCAGCAGCGACCTGCAGAGCCCGTCGGCGTATGGCAGAGACCTCGGCTTTCGTCTCGCCAGTCCGGCCGCCGTTCCCGAGCCCTCGACCTGGTTCATGGCCCTCGCCGGTCTGGCCTGCGGCGGCTGGTGGGTATCCCGCCGGCGCCGTGGCCCCGTATAGTGGTCTGGATCGCACGACGCGATGGCCACGGAGGGCACGGCATGGGTTTGTTGTCGGTGGCGGCCGTCCGGCACCCCGAGTTGATGGACGACCCGTGCCTGCCGGAGGCCGACCACCTCCATGCCCTGCAGGCCCTGGGCACGATCAACGCCGTGTCGCGCACCTCGGCCTGCCTGGCCGCGGCGGTGACTCCGCTCCTCGCCGCCGCCGGTCCCGGCCCCGTCGAGATCGTCGACCTCGCCTGTGGCGGCGGTGACGTCAACCGCGGCTGCGCGCGGCGGCTCGTCCGCTCGCTGCAGGGCCGTCGCCTTGCCGTGACGGGCATCGACACGAGCCCCCGGGCCCTCGCGCGGGCCCGTGCGGATCTCGTCCGCGACCACGGGTTGGCTCGCGACGAGTCGTGCCGGGTGACGTTCGCCACGCGCGACCTCGTGGCCGACGGCTGCCCGCCGTGCGACGTCGCCGTCAGTTCGCTCTTCCTCCACCATCTCGACGATGCCGACGCCATCGGGCTCTTGCGCTCGATGCGGGAGGCCTGTCGCCTCGGCTTCGTGGTCTCGGACCTCGTCCGCAGCCGGCTGGGCCTGATCCTCGCCGTGCTCGGCACGGGCCTGCTCTCCACCTCGCGGGTCGCCCGCGTGGACGGACCGCTGTCGGTGCGTGCGGCCCGCACCGCCGGCGAGTATCGCCGCCTCCTCGACGCCGCGGGGCTGCCCGAGGCCACCATCCGTCGCGCCTGGCCCGAGCGCGCCGTGATCGCGTGGCGCCGCGGGAGCCCGTCATGAGCGTCGCTTCCCACGTCGCCGCCACGATCACGACCGGGGCTGCGGCGGCCACGCCCTGGCAGGCCGTGATCATCGGCGCGGGTCCGGCGGGATCCGCCGCCGCGATCGCGCTGGCACGGGCAGGCTGGCGAGTCGTGCTTGTCGACCGGTGCGGGATCCCGCGGCCGAAGGTCTGCGGCTGCTGCCTGTCGACGCGGGCCCGCGCGGAACTGCGGACGCTTTTTCCGCAGCGCCCGGGCTCCGGCATCCTCGGCGAGGCGCCGCTCGATCACGTGCGCGTGGTCGCGGCCGGCCGCAGCCTGCGGCTGCCGTTGCCCTCGGGCGGCGTGCTCTCGCGCGAGGCCCTCGACACCAGGCTCGTTCAGGAGGCCGTCACGGCGGGGGCGTCGTGGTTGCCCGGGGTCGACGTCGCGGCCGTGGCGGAGCCGGGGTCGCAGCCGCTCGCGGTCACCTGCCGCCTCGTCCATGCAGCCTCCACGTCACTCGAGCTGCAGGCCGGCTGCGTGATCATCGCAGCGGGGCTCGCCGACCACGTCCGCCTGCCGGGCAGCTCTTCCGGCCGGCGCGTGCGGCCCCGCAGCCGCGTGGGGATCGGCGGCACGCTGCCGCCCGCTGCCGTCGGCCTCACTCCCGGAGAGCTCGTGATGGCGGTCGGTCGCAGCGGCTATTGCGGACTCGTGCGTCTCGAAGACGGCCGCATCGACCTGGCGGCCGCCCTCGACCGCCGCGCGCTCGCTGCGGGAGGCAGCCCCGCGGCGGCCATCGGCGCGGTCCTCGACGAGGCCGCGGCCGCACGCCACGGCATCTCCATCCCCGCGTCGATGCTTGCGGCGGCGGGCCTGCGGGCCACGCCCGCGCTGTCCCACGCGGCGCCGCTCGTGGGCGGCGCCACGCGCCGGATCTTCCGCGTGGGCGACGCGGCCGGCTATGTGGAGCCCTTCACGGGCGAGGGCATGGGCTGGGCCTTGTCGAGCGGCCGGCTCCTCGCCGCAGCGCTGCTCGGCGCCGCCGACCCGGCCGCGACCTACGAACGATCCCATGCCGCCTGCTTCGGCCCCGTGCACGGCCGCTGCCGACGGATCGCTGCCGCCCTCCGCCATCCGCGGCTCGTCGCTTCCGCCATCCGCGCGGCGACGGCCGTGCCCTGGGCCGCCCGCCGGCTCGTGCCGCTCATGGTCGGTGCCGCCGGCACGGGAGCCGCCCGATGAATCTCGCCATCCTCGGCATCGGCACCGCCACACCGCCCCGCAGCATCGCGCAGGCCGACGCGGCCGCACTGGCGGTGCACTTCGCCAATGCCGAACCGGGCCGCGAGCGTGCGCTGGCGGCGATCTACCGGCAGACGAGGATCCAGTCCCGCAGTTCCGTGCTGCTCGAGGATCCGGGGGAGGCCGCCTTCGCACAGAGCTTCTTTCCGCCCGCCACCCACGGCGACGACTGCGGTCCCACCACGGCCGAGCGGATGGCGCGCTACGCCCGCGAGGCCGGCCCGCTGGCCACGGCCGCCGCCCGGACGGCGCTGGCCGACGCGGGCCTGCCCGCCGCCGCCGTCACGCATCTGGTCACCTGCTCGTGCACGGGATTCGCCAATCCGGGCGCGGATCTCGAGATCGTGCGAACGCTCGGCCTGCGCGACACGGTGGCGCGGGTGCACGTGGGCTTCATGGGCTGTCACGGCGCCTTCAACGCGCTGGCCGTGGCCGCGGCCTTCACCGCGGCCGATCCCGCGGCCGTGGTGCTCGTGGCGTGCGTGGAACTGTGCAGCCTGCACTTCCGCTACGGCACCGGCGGCGACCACGTGGTGGCCAACAGCATCTTCGCCGACGGCGCCGGGGCCGTCGTCGCCACCGGCGATCGCCGGCCGCCGCGGCGCGACGCCTGGCGGCTGCTGGGCCGGTGGTCCCGCGTGCTCCCCGACTCGGCCGACCAGATGGGCTGGCTGATCGGCGACCACGGCTTCGAGATGACGCTCTCCGCCCGCGTGCCCGACGCGATCGCCCAGCACCTGCCGGATTTCGTCGACACGGCGCTCGCATCGGCGGGGCTCGACCGGGCGGCGGTCGCGTCGTGGGCGGTGCACCCGGGGGGCCCGCGGGTGCTGGCGAGCGTGGCCGCCGTCATGGACCTGCCGGGCGAGTCGCTGGCGACGTCGCACGCGGTGCTCGCCGACCACGGCAACATGTCGAGCGCGACGATCCTCTTCATCCTCGAGCGCATGATCCACGAGCGGGCCCCCGGCCCGTGCATGGCGATGGCCTTCGGCCCGGGCCTGACCGCGGAACTGGCCCTGTTCGGTGACGACGGTGCCACGGCATAGACTTTTGGCATGAGCGTCCTCCCGCCGACGTCCGCAGATCCGACGAACGACACGGCGGCCGACGCCGAGGCGGTGCTGATCGAATGCCTGCGGCGGCTGACGCCTCTCGAACGCCTGCAGAAGGGCTGCGCGATGTCGCGACGCGCCAAGCTGCAGGCGATCGCCGCCCTCCGTCGGCGGCATCCGGACGCCGACGACGAGGCGCTGCGGCTGCGGTACAGCGCACTGGCCTACGGCCGCGAGATCGCGGCCGGGGCTCGCCGCTGGTTGCAGGACCACAGCGGATGAGCGAGGCCGACGACCTCGTCGCCGCCCTCGCCCCGGTCGCCGCCGCATTCCGGTCGGTGGGGGTGCGGCACTACGTGGGCGGCAGCGTGGCGAGCACACTCCACGGCGCCATCCGCTCGACCATGGACGTCGATCTCGTGTGCGACCTGCGAGGCGACCAGGTCGAGGCCTTTCTCGCGGCGTGCGGGAATGATTTCTATCGCAACGTGCCGACGGTGCGGCAGGCGGTGGACCAGCGGTCGTGCTTCAACCTGATCCACCTGCCGACAGCCTACAAGATCGACGTCTTCGTGAGCCGCGGTCGGCCGTTCGACGTGCTGGCGTTGGAACGGGCCACCGTCCGCGACCTGGGTGTCGACCGCAGTCTGGCAATGCCCGTGGCCACGGTGGAGGATTCGATCGTCAGCAAGCTCGAGTGGTTTCGGCTCGGAGACGAGGCATCGGAGCGGCAGTGGGGCGACGTCTCGCGGTTGCTCGCCTTGCACGGCGACGCGCTGGACGTCGGTCACATGCGGGACATGGCGCGGTCGGTGGGCGTGGCCGATCTCCTGGAACGACTGGTGGCCGAAGGACGGTGAATTCCGGGGACGACCTGCTGCCGGGACCGCCGCGGGACGGTCACGCAGGTGAATCGCTGTCGGCGTCGTCGTCCTCCCGGTCGAGCTCGCGGAGGATCGCGATGGCATCGTCGAGGCTCGGGGCCGCGCCGCCCCGCACCCGGCCGCGGCGGTCGGCCGCCGCCAGCAGGAGCGCGGCCTCGAAGTCCGGGTGCTGCTCCAGGCGCTGCCGGGCGCGGTGGCCGAGCGTGCCGTCGGCGTGGGCCCGGGCCGCCGGCAGCGACTCGACGAGCCAGCGGGTGCGCGGCGTGACCAGGTCGCCGAGCGCCTCGACCGCGGCGCCCACGGGATCGTCGCGATCCAGCGCGAGGCCCACCTCCTGCACGAGCGCGGCGGTGAGCAGCTCCTCGTCGTAGGGCCGCTCCTCGTGCACGAGGGCGAACACCTGCAGCGCGTGCTCGAGCGCGTCGCCCTCGGGATGCGCGACCCGGTCGCGGCGGACCGTGGCCAGCAGGCCCGCGAGGGCCGCGAGCCGTCCGATCCGGTCGTCGTCCGCGGCCGCGCGCGGGTCGAGCCGGGCCTGCGCGCCGGCGCGGACCTCCGCCGCGCTCGGCAGCCGGTCGGCCGGCACCCAGCCCCGCGCCAGCCGCCGCGCGGCGCGGAACACGGCCCGCTTCGCGTCGCTGCCCGCGACCAGCCCCCGCGCCGCCTCGGCCGCGATCCGCCGCCGCAGTTTGTCGGACCGGTCGGCACCGGACCCATCCGCCGGGCCGCCGCTCACGGCCGCGGCTCCACGGCGTCGAGCGGCGGTGCGGTATCCCCGGCGGCCGCCCGCTTGGGCGAGGCCGCCGCGCCCAGTTCCGCCACGAGGGCGTCGGCCCGGTAGACGCGCCGCAGCGCCGCCAGGATCCCCTGCGCGTCGACGGCGACGGCGCGGGACCGCACGTCGTCGTAGGCCACGTCGAGCACGAGCGAGTGGATGTTGCCGTCGAAGATCAGGCCCACGAGCTCGCCGGCCCGGTTCACGACGGGGCTGCCCGAGTTGCCGCCGATGATGTCGGCCGTGCTCACGAAGTTGAAGGGCGTGGCCATGAAGGCGGCGTCAGCCTCGAGCTCCGCCCGGGCCTGCTCCCAACGCGGCGGCAGGTCGAAGGGGGGCTCGTCGTGCTTCTCGGCGGCGCGGGCGAACAGCCCGGCGAAGGTCGTGATCGGCGCGATGCGGCGGCCGCCGTCGTCGTAGCCCTTCACGGTGCCGTAGGCGAGGCGGAGCGTGAAGGTGGCGTCGGGATACATGGCCGCCCCCTCGCGGGCGAAGCGGTCGCGGGTGATCGCCGCGTGCGCCTGCTCCTTCACCTCCTGCGCCGCCTCCCAGGCCTTCCGTACCTCCCGCGCCTCGTCGTCCACGAGCGCCGCGAGATCCAGCATCGGATCCCGCGCGGCCGCGATCGCCGTGGCGCCGCCGTCGTAGAGCTCCCGGCGCCGGTCGGGCTGCGGCGCCTGGCCGCCCTCGGCCGCCGGCCGCCTGCCGAGCGCCGTGCCGCCCACGAGCTGGGCCGCGCGATCCCGAGGCGACTTGCCGGCGAGCACCGCCGCCACGAGCGGGTCGTCGGCGCCGAGCGCGGCGGCGAGGGCCGTGAGCGAGTCGGCCAGCTTCGCGATCTCGAGCTCGTCGTAGAGCGGCCGGTCGGAAAAGAGCTGCAGCTCGAGCGACTCGCGGTTGGAGTCGCGAAACTCGCGGAGCCGCTCGCCCTCGGGCTTCGTCCGCTCGGCGACCGACCGCAGGATCGTCCGTGCGGTGGCGAAGAAGTGGCTGTTGAACGCCTGGCCGCCCTCCAGCAGGCGGTAGCGCAGCAGGATGCGATCGAGCTCCGCCTGCGCGGCCTCGATGCGGCGATAGGGCGAGCCGCCCGCGTCGTCCGTCGCGGCCCCGAGCGCCGCCCGCGTTCGCGCCTCGCCCGCTTCCAGGCCCGCGAACACCGCCGGATCCAGCAGGCCCGCGAGCACGCCCGCGCGGGCCTTGCGGGCGTTCTCCATGCCGCGGAGGTCGCGCTGCACCTGCCGACGCTGCTCGGGACCGCGCTCGGCGTAGGCCCCGTAGAGCGTCTCCAGCCGGTTCACCGCCTGCAGCTGCAGCGGCAGGAGCCGGTCCCGGAGCGACCGCTGTTCGGCCACCGTGTTGGCGCGGTCGGTGTGGCCCGGATGTCCGGACACGAACACGAGGTCGCCCTCCTTGACCGGCTGCGTCGCCCAGGCGAGGTGATGCTGCACGCGAGCGGGCCTGCCGTCCTCGTAGGCGCGGAAGCAGGCGCAGTCGAGGTTGAAGCGCGGAAACTCGAAGTTGTCGGCATCGCCGCCGAAGAAGGCGATGCCCTGCTCCGGGGCGAACACCAGCCGGACGTCGGTGTACTTCCGGGAGCGGTAGAGGTGGTAGGCGCCGCCCTGGTGGAGCGTGACCACGTCGCTCCGCAGCCCGGTGGCCTCCAGCGACTCCTTCTCGATCGTCGCCATCACGGCGCGGCGGGCGGGGGCCGCCGCGTCGGCCGCCGCATCCGCAGCGACCGCCGCCTGCACCCGGGCGGTCACGTCCTCGATCGACACGAGCACGTTGAGCTCGAGGTCGTGGCAGCGGAGCTCGTCGGCGGGCGCGGCGGCGAGGAAGCCGTCGCGCACCAGGTCGCGGTCCGGCGTGCTGAGCTTCTGGATGGCGTCGGCGCCCACGTGATGGTTCGTGAGCACGAGGCCGTCGGCCGACACGAACGATCCCGAGCCGCCGGAATTGAAGCGCACGCTCGACCACCTCCGGCAGTCGAGCCAGCCCGCGGGGAGCTCCATGCCGTGGTCGCGGCGCAGCCGCTCCACCGGCGGGGCCGTGAACAGCCACATGCCCTCGTCGGCCCCGGCCCGCCCGCCGGCGACGGCGGCGACCACCGCGGCCACGCGGAGGAATCGTGCGGCGGAACGGTGCTGGTGCATGGCGGGAGCGGCGACGGACGCGGGGATTCCCGGAGCCTACACGGCCCCGCCGGCACCCGACCAGCCCGCTTGCCGTAAATACTGAACTGATGTATAGTCACGCCATCGCCGCCGGCCGTCGGGGCATCCCGCGGGACGGCGCCACCCCGTGCCAAAAGGATCTCCCATGCTCGCGCGGCTGCAGACGTTTTCGTTGTTCGGGATCGACGCGGTGCCCGTGGACGTGGAGGTGGACGTGTCGGGCGGCGCCCTGCCGGCGACCGTGCTCGTGGGCCTGCCGGACACGGCCATCCGCGAGAGCACCCACCGCGTCGCCCGGGCGATGGTCAACTCCGGCTTCAACCGGCCCAACGACCGGATCGTGGTCAATCTCGCCCCGGCCGAGCTGCCGAAGCAGGCGGCCACGTTCGACCTGCCGATCACGCTGGGCATCCTCGCCGGGAGCGGCCAGTTCTCGTCGGAGCGGCTCCGCGACTACGCGGTGGTGGGCGAGCTCTCCCTGGAGGGCTCCACGCGCCCGGCCCGCGGCGCGCTGTCGATCGCCATGGCGGCGGCCCGTCAGAAGCGCGACGGCGGCCGCGTCGACCGGCCGCTCAAGGGCGTGGTCGTGCCGGCCGCCAGCGCCATGGAGGCCGCCGTCGTCGAGGACATCGAGGT
>JBJTIV010000245.1:0-9042 GCA_046095145.1 Planctomycetaceae bacterium | reverse complement strand
CGGCCGTCATGCACACGCGGCCGCCGGTGCGGCATCGCGACCTGATCGTCGCGGTCGATCCCGAACTCGACACCGACGCGCTCGTGCATCCGCTGCTCATCCGGCTGGTCGCGGCCTATCTCGACCAGGGCGTGGCGTCGTGGCCGATGCCGGGCCGCGAGCGCGGCCTGCTCGGGGCCGTGGCCGACCTGGTGGGCTCCGGCGGTGGGCCGCTCGAACCCTGGGCCCGGGCCGTGCCCGCGCGGCTGCGGGCCATCGCGGCCGGCGGCGGGCCGGGACTGCCGCCCGAGTCGTTCGCGCTCGACGTGATCGCGGCCGAACTCGGTGCCCTGGGCATCCCGCGGAGCGCCTGGCCCGACCACGTCGCCCGCACGACCGTCGCGCTCCGCGGCTGGGCCGGCATGATCCGGCAGCTCGAGATCCGTCCGGACCGCACGCCGGTTGTGCGGCTGCCCGGGCGGCTCGCCGACGTCCTCGCGCTGCGGCTGGTGCTCGACCGCGCCGCCGCGGCCTGGGCGCTGTCGGCCCGCGGGTTCCCGGCGGCGGCCGGCGGTGGCGAGCCGGACCTCGGCGCCGCGTGGGTCGAGCTGCAGGACCGGCATCCTCCCCGACGCGGGCCCGGCACCGTGGCCCGGGCGTTGCTGCTGCACCAGGTGGCGCAACTCGTGGGCCTCACCGCGGCCGACATCCGGGCGCTCACCGACAACGAGCTCCTCGATCTCGAGCACGAGATCGCCGCGTTCGACGCCGTGGGGCGACGGCGGCTCTTCCACCTGGCCTACGCGCGCCGCCACGCGATCGCGGTGCTCGACGCGCTGGCGGCCCACGCCCCCGCCGCCGTGCCGCACGGCCGCGCGCAGGCGCAGGTGGTGCTCTGCATCGACGACCGCTGCGAGTCGTTTCGCCGCTACCTCGAGGAGGCCGACCCCGCCTGCGAGACCTTCGGCGCCGCCGGCTTCTTCTCGGTGCCGATGTACTACCGCGGCATCGACGACTGGCACACCACGCCGCTGTGCCCGATCGTCGTGCGGCCCGCGCACACCGTGACCGAGGTGGCCGAGGACGAGGCGGCGTCGCTGCACCGGCGCCGGCAGTCGCTGCGGCGGCTCGTGGCGCGGCTCCGCGGGGGCGCCGAGAGCGGCAGCCGCACGCTCGTGCGCGGCGGCCTCCTGACCGCGATCGGCGGCGCGCTGGCCGCCGTGCCGCTCGTGGCCCGCGTCGCCTTCCCGCGGCTCACCGCCCGGGTGACGAGCGGCGCCGCCGACCTGTCGCGGCGGCGGATCCGCACCCGGCTCGACCTCGCGCGCCGGGCCGACGCCCCTCTGCCCGACGGCACGCGGGCCGGCTTCGACGCGGCGGAGATGGCGGCCATGGTCCGCCGCCTGCTCGAGGACATCGGCCTGACGACGGATCTTGCGCCGCTCGTCGCGGTCGTCGGTCACGGCTCCACGAGCCTCAACAATCCGCACGAGAGCGCCTACGACTGCGGCGCCTGCGGCGGCGGCCGCGGCGGCCCGAATGCGCGGGCCTTCGCGCTCAGGGCCAACGATCCGGCCGTGCGGGCGCGACTGGCCGCCGAGGGACTGGCGATCCCCGCCGACACCGTCTTCGTGGGCGGCATGCTCGACACCTGCACGAGCCGGGTGCGCTGGTACGACGTCGATCGCCTGCCGGCCACGCATGCGGCCGCGTTCGACGCGCTCCGCGACCGGTGTGACCGGGCCGGCGGCCTCGACGCCCGCGAGCGCTGCCGCCGGTTCGACTCGGTGCCGCTCGACGTGTCACCCGCCGAGGCGCTCCGCCACGTCGAAGGCCGGGCCGGCGACCTCGCGCAGGTGCGGCCCGAATACGGCCACGCGACCACGGCCGTCTGCGTCGTCGGCCCGCGACGCCTGACCCGCGGCCTCTATCTCGACCGCCGGGCGTTCCTGGTCTCCTACGATCCGGCCACCGATCCCGACGGCCGCATTCTCGAGCGCACGCTGGCGGCCGTGGGCCCGGTCTGCGGCGGCATCAACCTGGCCTACCTGTTCTCGCGGGTGGATCCCGTGGGCTATGGCGCCGGCACGAAGCTGCCGCACAACATCACGGGCCTGATCGGCGTGATGGACGGCCACGCGAGCGACCTGCGGACCGGCCTGCCGCTGCAGGGCGTGGAGATCCACGAGCCGGTGCGGCTCTTGCTCGTGATCGACGCGCCCGTGCGGCGGATCCACGACGTGCTCGACCGGCTGCCCGCGGTCAGGCGGCTCGTCGCGAACCACTGGGTGCGCACCGTGGCCCGCGATCCGGAGACGGCCGCCCTGGCCGTGCATGAGGCCGCGGATGGCGGCCGATTCGTGCCGTACGCGGCCGAGCGCTCGGCCCTGCCCACCGCGGCCGACTCGACGGCCTGGTATCGCGGCCGGCGCGACAACGTGCCGCCGGCGCGCATCCTCGCCGGGCTCGATGATCGCGGCACCGCCAGGCCCGTGGAGGCCGCCCGATGACCGCCGCCCAGGCCGCCCTCATCCACGACGCGGTCGCCGGCCTCGTCACCTGGCAGCTCGCCGCCCCGGCCGCGACGCTCGCGGCGATCGGCCTGCCGGCCCTGCTCGGCCGGCCGCTGCCGGAGCTGGTGACGAGCTGGCTCGTCGGCACGGGCTTCACCACCGGCTTCCTCGCGGCCCTGGCCACGCTCGCGGCGCTCGCCGCGCGCGGCTTCGCGCCCGAGGTCGTGCACCTCGGCACGCTGTTCGAGTCCGGTCACCACGCCGCCACGATCGAGCTCGTGGCCGACGGGCTCTCCGTGCCCTACGTCTGCTTCTCGACCGGCCTGTGCGCCCTGGTCAACGCCTTCGCCGGCAAGTATCTACACCGCGAGCCCGGCTTCACGCGATTCTTCATCCTCCTCGCGCTGTTCGGCACCGGCATGAACCTGATGGTGCTGGCCGGGAGCATCGACGTGCTGTTCGCGGGCTGGGAGTTTCTGGGCATCTCATCGGCCCTGCTCATCGGCTTCTTCCACGAGCGGCGCAACGCCGTCGACGCCGCGCTCCGCGCCTTCACCACCTACCGCATCTGCGACGTGGGACTGCTCGCCGCGGGCGTGGTGGTGCACCAGGCGGCGGGATCGGGCGACTTCGGCCGCCTGTTCGCCGGCGACTGGCCGCACGCCGTGTGTCTCGTGCCTCCCGCGACGGCCACCGTCGTGTCGCTCCTGCTCGTGTTCGCGGCGCTGGGGAAGAGCGCCCAGGTGCCGTTCACCGCCTGGCTGCCGCGGGCGATGGAGGGGCCCACGCCGTCGAGCGCGATCTTCTACGGAGCCCTGTCGATCCACGCGGGCGCCTACGTGCTGTTGCGCTGCGAGCCGCTGCTCGATGCGGCGCCCGCGGTGGCCTGGCTGCTCGTCGGCATCGGCGTCGCCACGGCCCTGCACGGCGCGGTGGTGGGCAGCGTGCAGACCGACCTCAAGGGCATGCTCGCCTACGCGTCGATGACGCAGGCCGGGATCATCCTCGCCGAGATCGGCCTCGGGCTGCGGGTCGTGGCGCTCGTCCACGTCGTCAGCCACGCCATCCTGCGCAGCCTGCAGATCCTGCGGTCGCCCTCGGCGCTGCACGACCGCCACGAACTGGCCGCGGCGCTCGGCGGCCATCCGGGGCAGGCGGACCGCTCGCTGCTCCGCCTGCTGCCGGGCGGGCTCGTCCGCCGGCTCTACCGCGTGGCGCTGGAACGCGGCTACGACGAGCCGATCCTGCGCCGGCTCGTCGTCGGGCCCGTGCTCGCGGTCCTGGAGGCCGCCGCCGCGGCGGAGCGGCGCTGGGTGGCGCTGCTCGGCGGCGCGATGGACGAGCGGCGGCACGGCCCCGACGACGGAGGCGCGGCATGAGCCCTCACGAGGCCACCGTGATCGCGGCCGTCGGCGTGACCGTCGGCGCGCCCCTCGCGGCAGCCGCCGTGCTGCGGACGACGGGCTCCCGGCTCGAGCCGCGGGCCGTCGCCGGGGCCGCGCTGGCCATCGCGCTCGCCGCGGCGGCCGTCGTGTCCTGGAGCTGGCACGCCGGCGCCGGCCGGACCGTCGTCTGGGGCGACAGGCTCGCCGGCGGATCGCTCGTGACCGTCGACGGCCTCACGGCGCTGCTCCTGCCGTTCATCGCGGTGGTCGACCTGGCGATCCTCGTCGCCGCGCCCCGGCGGGGGCTGGCGCCCGAGGGCGTGGCGCGGACGCTCGTCGGCGTCGCCTCGACGTTCGCGATGCTCGCCACCGCCCACCCGGCGGTGCTCGTGGCGCTGTGGATCGTGTCCTCGCTCTCCACCTGGTCGGCCGTGCGCGGCACGCCCGGCGGGCGGCCGACCGCCCGCGTCTACGCGCTGGCCGTCGGCGCGGCGGTCGTGCTCATGGCCGTCGGCACGGCGCTGCTCGTGGCCGACCCGCCCTGGCTGCGGAGCCACGGCGCGGTCGGCGCCGTCGGCGGCTGGCTCGTGGCCGTGGCGGTGATGATCCGCAAGGGCCTGGTGCCGTTTCACTCGTGGTATCCCGCCCTCTACGGCGGCGGCCCGCTGGCCTCGGCGCTCGCCGCCACGATCCCGCAGGTGGCCTCCTACACCGCCGTGCGATTGCTCGTGGGCCACGCGGACGGCGTGGGGCCGGAACTCGTCTTCCTGGCCAACGCCGCGCTCGTGACCGCGGCCTACGGCGCGGCGCTGGCCATGGTGCAGCGCGACGCCCGGGGGCTCCTCGGCCACCTCGCCATGAGCCAGTCGGCGATGGTGCTCGCCGGCATCGCGGCGACGGTGCCGATGGAGCTGGTGGGGGCGCTCGCCGTGTGGGTGTCGAGCGGGCTGGCGCTCACGGGGATCGGCCTGGTCGTCTGGGCGCTCGAGAGCCGCGCGGGCCGGATCTCGATCGCCACGCTCCAGGGTCGCTTCGCCGACGCGCCGGCCCTGGCGGGATTCTTCCTGCTCTTCGGCCTGGCCAGCCTGGGCTTTCCCGGCACGCTCTCCTTCGTGGCCGACGACCTCATCATCTCCGGGGCCCTGGGATCCCAGACGCACGCCGGCATCCTCGTGATCCTCACCACGGTCTGCTCCGGGATCGCCGTGATCCGCGGCTGGTTCCGCATCTTCGGCGGCCCCGTGCGGGCCGACGCCCCGCGACACGAGATCCTGCCCCGGGAGCGCTTGGTGTTCACCGTGCTGTTGGCCATCCTTGTCGGGCTGGGCCTGTGGCCCGGTCCATTCGTCCGCTCGCTCGACGCGGTCGCGACGTCGCTCCTCGTCAACGCCACCCCGGTCTCCGACCAGCCATCCGCGGGAGCCCACCCATGAACGCCGCCGACTCCGCTCCCCGGAATGCGGCCCCCGCGGGCGACGTGCCCCAAGGCACGGCCGCGGGCTTCACCCGCTATCTCAAGCAGGATGCGACGAGCGGCTTCATCGTGTTCCTCATCGCGCTGCCCCTGTGCCTGGGCATCGCGCTGGCCAGCGGCTTCCCGCCCGTGGCCGGCGTGTTCACGGCGATCGTCGGCGCGATCCTCACGTCGCTGATCTCCAACTCGGAGCTCACCATCAAGGGTCCGGCCGCGGGCCTGATCGTGATCGTGCTCGGCGCGATGCAGTCGTTCGGCTTCACCGGCGGCACCGATCCGCAGGCCGACTTCCAGGCCTATCGCATGGCCCTCGCGGTGGGCTGCGCGGCCGGCCTCGTGCAGGTGGCCTTCGGCCTGCTGCGGGTCGGAGCCCTCAGCGAGTTCTTTCCGACGGCCGTGGTGCACGGCATGCTCGCCGCCATCGGCTTCATCATCTGCCTGAAGCAGCTGCCGGTCGTGTTCGGCCAGAAGGCCACGGGCGAGCCGCTGGAGATCCTCCGCCACCTGCCCGAGAAGATCGCCCATTTCAATCCCCACATCACCGTCATCGGCCTGGTGAGCCTGGCGATCCTGTTCGGCTTCCCGCTCGTGAAGTCGCGGCTGCGGCCGGCCTGGCTGCGGATGATCCCCGCCCAGCTGCTCGTGCTGGCGGTGGCCGTGCCGCTGGGCACGTGGTTCGACCTGTCCCACGAGCACACCTATTCCTTCGCGGGCCACGATTACAAGGTGGGCGAGTCGTTCCTGGTGAACGTGCCGGGCAATCTCGCCGCCGCGATCACGACCCCCGACTTCTCGGTGTTCACGTCGGCCGGCACCCGGGTGGCCGCCGTCTGGTGGGTGGCGATGTTCGCGCTGGTGGGCAGTGTCGAGTCGCTGCTCTCGGCCAAGGCGATCGACCTGCTCGACCCCTGGAAGCGCAAGACCGACATGAACCGCGACCTGCTCGCGGTGGGCGTGGCGAACGTCGCCGCCTCATCGCTCGGTGGCCTGCCGATGATCTCGGAAATCGTCCGGAGCAAGGCCAATATCGACAACGGCGCCCGCACGCGGTTCGCCGATCTCTGGCACGGCCTGTTCCTGCTGGCCTTCGTGGCGCTCGTGCCCTGGGCGATCCACCGGATCCCGCTCTCGGCCCTGGCCGCGATGCTCGTGTACACGGGCTTCCGGCTCGCCTCCCCGCGGGAGTTCATCAACGTCTTCCGGATCGGCTCCGAGCAGCTGCTCATCTTCGTGGCCACGATCGTGGGCGTGCTGGCCACCGACCTGCTCGTGGGCGTGGGGATCGGCATCGCGCTGAAGTTCGTGATCCACGCCCTCAACGGCGTGCCGCTGAACTCGTTCTTCAAGCCGTTCCTCAAGGTCTCGACGATCGACGACAGGACCGTGCAGATCGACGCCGGCGGCTCGGCCGTGTTCAGCAACTGGATCCCGTTCCGCCGCCAGATCGTGCAGCTGGGTCTCGACCAGGGCAACAACGTGATCGTGAACCTCGCCGGCGCCAAGGTCGTCGACTCGAGCGTCATGGAGAAGCTCGAGGCGCTCGGCCACGACTTCGAGCGGGCGGGCCTCAAGCTCGACGTGGTGGGCCTCGAGTCGCACCGCGGCACCTCGGCCCATCCCCACGCCACGCGGCGCGGGCCCGGTCGGTGAGGCCTTCGTGTGGGCCGGGGCTGCCCATGCCCTCTCGCCGGACGTTCGCTACGGGCATCCTGCCCTTCACTCTCTCGGAGGCGTCTGCGCTCCGCCCTCCGGGCTGCGCTGGCCGCCTACGCCGGCTCGAGGGCACGGGCAGCCCCTCGCGTCATTTCCAGATGAGAGAGCGTGTTCGAGAGCCTCACTCGATGGAGGCCGCGCCGTAGTGGCCGGCTAGAATACGATGTTGCTGCGCTCTGAAGCTCTGTGCCTTCTCCTTATGCCCACCACGCTCGTGCTCGTGCCAACCGACCTGGAGCGGCGACTGCTCGGTCCGGCACTCTCCGCCGGGCTCCATGAGGGTGACCGGCTCGAACTGTGTGGCTTCGGGATCGTGGCGGCCGCCGCCCGCACCGCCGCGCTCCTGGCGACGCACGCTCCCGACCGGGGGCTGCTCGTCGGCATCGCGGGGCGGATCGGCGAGGCGCTCTCGATCGGCGCGGCCTACCGGTTCGATCGGGTGGCCTGCCACGGCGTGGGGGCCGGCAGCGGCGAGGCGTTCGTGCCCGCCGCGGCGCTCGGCTGGGCCCAGTGGCCGGGGGACCCCGCCGCGGCGGCCGCGGCGGTCGGCGACGTGATCGACCTGCCGGCACCACGGACCGATGCCGACGCGACGGCGTCGGGCGGCCTGCTGCTCACGGCCTGCGCCGCCTCGGCGACGGCGGAGGATGCCGCCGCCCGCACGCACCTGTTTCCCGCCGCCACCGCCGAGGACATGGAGGGCTTCGGCGTGGCCCTCGCCTGCCGGATCCACGGCGCGCCGCTCGCGATCGTCCGCGGCATCTCCAACGACGCGGGGAACCGCGATCATGCCCGCTGGCGGGTGCCCACGGCGCTGGCCGCGGCGGCCACACTCGCGGTGCGCTGGCTCGAGGAGCCGACGTGAGCCACACGATCCGGCTGGGCATCTCCACCTGCCCGAACGACACCTTCGCCTTCCACGGCCTGCTCACCGGAGCCGTCGCGGCCCGCGGCCTCGAGATCGCCTGCGAGCTGCTCGACATCGAAGAACTCAACCAGCGGATGCTCCGCGGGGAGTTCGACGCCTGCAAGGTGAGCTTCGCCGCGGCCCTCGACATGGCCGAGCGGGTGGTCGTGCTGCCGAGCGGCTCGGCCCTGGGCTTCGGCGTGGGGCCGCTCGTGCTGGCGGCCACGGCCGGCGCGCAGCCCCGCGATCCGCGGCAGCTCACGCTCTGCCCCGGGCGACACACGACGGCGGCGCTGCTGTTCTCGCTCTTCCATCCGCACACCACCCGCGTGGAGCACGTCGTCTTCTCCGACGTCATGGCCAGGCTCGCGGCCGGCACGGCCGACTTCGGCGTGTGCATCCACGAGGGCCGCTTCACCTACCAGGCGCACGGCCTGCACCTCGTCGAGGACCTGGGCGCCCGCTGGGAGAAGGAGACGTCGGTGCCGCTGCCGCTCGGCGGGATCGTGGCCTCGCGGCAGCTGCCGGCCGACGTGCTCGCGGAGGTGCAGCGGGCGATCCGAGCGTCACTCGAGCTGGCGCTCGCCGAGCCCGCGGCGGCCCTGCCCACGATGCGGCGGCACGCCCAGGAGTTCGCCGACGACGTGCTCATGCGACACGTCGACCTCTACGTGAACGACTGGACGCTCGACCTCGGCCCGACGGGCCGCCGGGCGCTCGACGAGCTCTCCGCCCGGGCCGCGGCCCGGGGCCTGGGCACGGGCGGGCCGCTCCGCGTGTTCGCCGGCTGACGCCGTCCTACGGATCGCGCGCCGGCGCGGGAAACAGCTCCTCGATGGCGGCCAGCCGCGTCTCGACCGTCTCTCCCGGGGCGGTGAAGCGCAGCAGCGACTCCTGGAAGAAGAAGCAGACGCCGTCGTAGCCGAACTCGCGCACCATGGCCGTCTGCGCGCGGACCATGTCGATCGGCGTGGGGGCGGGCCCCTGGGCGGCCCTCACGCCGAACGCCACCCGGGGCCGGCCCCTGAGGGTAGCGAGCACGGGGGGCGCGGGCGGGCCCGCGAGGGGCGG
>JBJTIV010000244.1:0-9836 GCA_046095145.1 Planctomycetaceae bacterium | reverse complement strand
CATGGCCCTCGCGGGAATTGCCTGCGGGGGCAATTCGATGGGGGGGCGGAGGCGGGCCTGCCGCCGCCTGCCTGACGCGATTCCCACGCGGCGGGGAGCGGGCCACGCGGGTCGCCCCCCCTTGGTGGTTGGTGGGGCGACCGGGTGCCCGGCGCCCCGCTGCCGACATACGGAAAGCGCACGCCCCCCCGTGCGCAAACCGTAGCATCCTGGCGGATTCGTCCCTGGCTGGGCCGGATTCGTCACTTCGTGGGCTTGGGGCGTTGAGGGCTGCGGGGCGTTCCTCAGGATGCCGTTCGTGACGTGCCGGCGCTTGCCAGATGTCGTCACGCCGCCCGTCCGCGAAAGGAACGCCGATGTCCCCGCTCCTCCGTCTCGCGACCTCTGCCCTGGTCGCCTTGCTTCTCTCGAGCCTTGCCGTGCCGAATGCCCATGCCGCGACCATCGTCTGGGATAGTCCGCAGACGATCTCCGGCGATTCCGACGTTATCACCAGGGGATCGCTCGTGTACGCCTACAACTTCGGGCCGTCGAACGTCACCTCGTCGACGGTCAACGGCGTGCCGTTCTCAGCGTTCGCGTTTCCAAGCGCCTCCGGCTTCTCCTCCGGAACGAGCGTCACGGTCGGCAGCGTGACGTTCTCGGAGTTTCCCGGCGACCTGATAGCGTGGAATACGCTGGGATCCGGATCCGCCCCGTACGCGAATCTGAGCCCCGCCTATCGCGGGCTGCTCGACTCGTGTGGTGCGAGCGGTATGCCAAGCACGGTCACCCTGCTTCTCGGCGGCCTCACGAACGGGCAGGAGTATGCGTTCCAGTGGTGGGCCAGCAACGCCGTGCTGTTGCCCCCGTTCGTCGCCGTTGCCGCCGATGCAACGAACGCCGTGACGCTCGACTCGAACCTCACGAATGCCGCAGGTGGCCTGGGGCAGTTCGTCGTCGGCACCTTCACGGCCGATGGCGTGTCGCAGAGCATCGACTTCAACGCCGCGGGCGGCGGCTTCGGCCCGATGATCAATGCCTTCCAGATCCGGGCCGTCCCCGAGCCCTCCACCTACGCCATGGCCCTCGCGGGAATCGCCTGCGGCGGCTTCTCGATGTGGCGGCGGAGGCGGGCCTGACGCCGCTGTCTGACGCGATTCGCACGCCGAGGGGAGCGGGCCGCGCGGCCCATCAAGCCCGCCGCACCCCGGCCTCCGCCATCCGGCTCCAGGCTTCAGCGAGCGAGCCACCCAGGTCGATGCCTCGACAGCCAGCCTCGATCACCGTGACGTCGTAGCCGAGCGACCGAGCGTCCAGCGAGGTGTGCAGGACGCAGTAGTCGGTGGCCAGGCCGGCCAGCACGATCTCGCGAGCGTCTGCGGCTCGCAGCACCGCATCGAGGCCGACCGGAGTCGTCCCGTCGTTCTCGAAGAACGCCGAGTAACTGTCGACGTGGCCGTGGATGCCCTTGCGAACGATCGCCGCATTCAGCGGGACGTGCAGCCCGGCATGGAACTCCGCACCTCGAGTGCCCGCAACGCAGTGGTCCGGCCAGAGCATCTGCTCGCCGTGGGGGAGCGCGACGGGAGTGAACGCCTGCCGGCCGGGATGACTGGAGGCGAATGACACGTGGCCCGGTGGATGCCAGTCCTGCGTGAGGATCACGCGGTCGAACTCGCGGATCAGGCCGTTGACGACCGGCAGGACGGCCTCCGCGTCCGGCACGGCAAGCGAGCCGCCCGAGCAGAAGTCGTTTTGCACGTCGACGATGAGGAGGACGGTGGAGGCCATGGTCGTGAGCGGCTCTCGAGGCTACTCGATGGGGCCTCGGGGCCGGATGGCCTGCCTGTCATGCGGAGCGATGCCTGGCCGCGTCGCGGGTCGTTCATGCCCCGGCGGATGACGGCTCGTGCGGCGGATTCGCCCCATCCTGCGGCGGATGTGGCGTTGTTTGGCGTTCGCTCACACAACGCTCACATTCGCCAGGTTCAATCTTTCGCGGAGGGGGGAAGGTCGGGTGCCCCGGCTTTGTGCCGCCGGCATCCCGCGACCCTCCACACCACCGCCGAGAAACCCCGTCACCCTTCAGGAGGTGCCCGACGATGAAAGCTCTGATGTGTGTCGTCTGCGTCGTCGCTTCGATTGCCCTGTCATCGGCCTCGGTCGCACAGACCACCACTCAGGTCTACGGCGGGAACGGCAATTCCGGATTCGGTGGCGTCATCGGCACCGGATCCCTGAGCATCACCAACAATGCCGCAGGCAATCTGGCCTTCACGCTGACCAAAGGCTCCGGCAACTTCAACGATGCCATCGTCCTCTACATCGATTCCATCACGGGCGGCTTCGGTGACACGCTCAGTTTCAACGACCAGGCAGATCCTCTGCGGCAGGCCATTTCCGGGGCATCGGGCGGCACGACCGGCATCGATGCCAACACCCGCTCCATCCTCACGTTCAACGCCGGCTTCACGGCAAACTATGCGATCGCCCTCGACAACAACTTCGCGGGTCTCTGGCAGTTGAATTCCGGCGGAAACAACTCGCTCACCTTCGTCACGGCGGCGAATCTGACGCCAACGGGCACGGCCACGAGTCCGACCTACAACTGGAACATCAACGTCACCGATATCGGGTTGACCGCGAACTCGGGGCAGTCGTTCGCTTTCGTCGGCACCTATCTCAACGCGGGAAATTCCTTTCGTTCCAACGAAGCCATCGGCTTCTCCATCGCCGGCGGCAATCCCGGGAACGGCGGGATCGGCAGTTATCCCAACACGGTGGCCACCAGCCAGGCCACCTTCCAGACGGTGCCCGAGCCCTCGACGGTCGCCATGGCCCTCGCCGGCCTGGCCTGCAGCGGATTCTCGATGTGGCGGCGTCGCACGCGGGCCTGAGGCGGAGGAATGCTTCTCAGGGCGACACGGGCGGCCATTCACGACGCGATCGCGCTGTGAACGACGGCGGTCAGGAACGGATAATCCGGTCCGAGCCGCCCGTTCCTTGCCCGCCCGGCATGGGCTGCCGATACTCGATCGAGTGGAGGGCTGAACGGGTCGGCCCGCCTGGGAGCGACGTGCGCGGCGAGACGGCCGAGGCAGCCATGATGCGCCGCTCCCCGAAGCGTTGCCGCCGCGATCGGGCCTCGGCGACGCCCGGCCCCGAGCCGCTCGAGCCGCGGCGGGCGCTCAGCGTCGCCCCGGGGCTCGTGGAAACCGGCGCGCAGCCGACGGGCGCCCTCACCGGCAAGATCGTCTACACGTCGGCGGGCCACGGCTGGCAGTGGAGCGACGCGCTCAACCGCTGGGCCACCGACCGGGGCAATCTGCTCTCGGTCGTCGAGGACTTCGGCAACCAGGACCAGCTCACGCCCTACGTCGATCACCTGTTCCGCGCCGGGGCCACCGTCGTGCCCATGCGGCCCGTCGGACGGCAGCTCAACGAGGTCGTCGTCGACAACGACTCCCCCGACGTCACGTGGAGCGGCACGTGGTCCAACAGCACCACCGGCGCCCGCTGGTACGACGAAGACTACGGCGCCGTCGCCGACAGCGTCCGCTACCGGTTCGCCAACGTCTCGACCACGGGCCAGACGGCGGTCGCCACGTTCACGCCCGCGATCCCCGCGGCGGGCGAGTATCCGGTCTACGCCTGGGCCTCCCACGGCACCAACCGCACCACCCAGCGCTACGTCGTCAACCACACCGGCGGCCGCACGGAGGTGCGCGTCGACCACCGCATGGTCGGCAACGGCTGGGTGTACCTCGGCACCTACCACTTCGATGCGGGCAAGTCGGCGGCCGACGGCTCCGTGGAGATCGGCAACTTTTCCACCGCCGGCGGCAGCGTCGTGATCGCCGACGCCATCCGGTTCGGCAACGGCATGGGGGATCTCCGCTGGGGCGCCAGCGGCATCGAGACGGGCAACGTCTCCGGCTACCCGCGGGAGGATGAGGGCTCGATCGCCTGGTGCTGGCGCGGCATCGGCCTGTCGACGTCGTTCACGAGCCCCTCGGCCATCCTCGGCACCGACAACGTCTCGGCCCCGATCCGCATGGCCGAGGAGATGAACGCCGACGGCACCGCCTACGGCACGAGCGTCTACGTGGGCTTCCACTCGAACGCCACGACCGGCAATCCCTCCACGGCCACCGGTCGCGGCGCCCTGGGACTCGTGCATTCCACGAGCCCCACGCCCAACCAGTCGGGCCTGGCCACGCGGCTCGGCCGGCAGATCAACGTCGACATGCGGGCCCTCGACGGCACCTTCGCCCACACCTGGAGCACCCGCACGGCCTACTCGCTCACCGGCAGCTACGGCGAGATCTCCAACGCCCGGGCCGCGGGTGAGTTCGACGCCACGATCATCGAGGTGGCCTTCCACGACCAGACCGAGGACACCGCCCTGCTCCGCGACCCGCGGGTGCGCGACCAGATCGCGCGGAGCACCTACGAGGGCTCGCTCGAGCACCTCATCGACTTCCCCGGCACGACCACGGCCCCGGCCGACGTCACCACGCCATCGGTGCCGGTGCGCGTGCAGGCCGTGAGCGCGGCCTCCGGTGAGGTCACGATTTCCTGGCAGCCGGGCCTGTCCTCGAGCAACGGGGTCGATGGCGTCTACGGGTCGCCCGCCACGGCGTTCCGCGTGTTCGGGTCGAGCGACGGCCGGGGCTTCGACGGCGGCACGGTCGTGGCCGGCGGCGCGTCGCGGAGCGTGACGCTGCGGGGCCTCGATCCGACGCGGCCCTACTTCTTCCGGGTCGTGGCGGAGAACGCGGGCGGGCAGTCCGACGTGACGGAGGTCGTGGCCGCCACGCCCACCGGCAACGCCCGGCAGGTGCTCGTGGTGGACGGGTTCGACCGGCTCGACTCGAGCCGCAATTTCAAGCAGGCCTACGCCTTCGGCGGCACCACGACGGAGCGGGTGTGGAGCAACTTCAACAATCCGCGCAACGGCGTCGTGCCGGTGGTCGCCGCCATCCAGGCGGCGCGTCCCGGCGTGTGGGTCGACGCGGCCAGCAACGAGGCCGTCGCCGCGGGGGCGGTGAACCTCTCCAACTACAGGGCCGTGGTCTGGATCCTCGGCAACGAATCGACCGCGGGCCGCACGTTCGACGCGGCCGAGCAGTCGGCGGTCGAGGCCTACGTGGCCGCCGGCGGCCACCTGCTCGTGACCGGCTCCGAGATCGGCTGGGACCTCGATGCCCAGAACAACGGCCGCACCTTCCTGCGGTCGTCGCTGGGCGCCAGCTACGTGGCCGACTCCGCCGGCACGTTCAGTGTGTCCGCCGCGGCCGGCGCGCTGTTCGCCGGCGTGGCGCAGTTCACCTTCTCCGACGGCGCCGTGTTCTCGAGCCTCGACAGCCAGACCGCCGGCGTGGCCTCGGCCGACGTGCTCGCGGCGTCGACCGGGGCCCGGGCCGCGCTGTCCTACGTGGGCGGCTCCGGGGGCGTCGCCGCCGTGGAGAAGCCGGCCGCCGGGGGCCGCGGGGCGACGATCGTCTTCGGCTTTCCCTTCGAGTCGATCGTCCAGTCCGCGACGCGGACGACGCTCATGGACCGCGTGCTGGGATCGTTCGGCGTCGTGCCCCCGATCACCGACGTGAGCGTGACGGTGCCGTCGGGCTCGACGACGATCGAGAGCGCCGCGCGGACCGGCCCGATCCGGATCGTGAAGCGGGGAGCCGGCACGCTCGTGATCGATGCGGCCAACACCCACTCGGGCGGCATCCTCGTCGAGCAGGGCACGCTCACGATCCGCAACACCGCGGCCGCCGGCAGCGGCGGGCTGGAGGCGAGGGCGGGCGCCGCCGTGCGGCTCGAGACGGGCGCCGTCGCGGTGCCGCTGGCGGCGCTCGTGCTCGACGTGCAGTCGCGGGTCGACATGGGCTCCGGCCGGTTCACCGTCATGTCCGGCGGCTTCGACGACGTCGCCGTGCGGCAGGCGCTGATCGCGGGCCGCGCCGGCGGCAGCTGGGACGGCGCCACGGGCATCGGCTCGCGGTCGGCGGCCGTGGGCAGCGGGCGGGCCGTGGGCTACCGCGCGTCGGCCGGCACGCTCACGATCGCCTGGGCCGCCCTCGGCGACGTGAATCTCGACGGCCAGATCGACTCGACCGACGTCTCGCTCATCAACACCGGCGGCAGATTCGGCCAGGGTCCATCGAGTGGGGCGGTCTGGGCGGAGGGCGACTTCAATTATTCCGGCGGCGTGAACTCCACCGACATCTCGCTGCTCAACGGCACCGGCCTCTATGGGACCGGTTCCTACGTGCCCACGGCACCGGCCGGCACGTCATCGGCCACCGCGTCGGTCACGACGACGTCGTCGCCCGACACGGGTGCGATCTCCACCGACGTCTGGGCGGCCTACGCCCTGTCGCAGGAATCGCCGACGACTCGGAAGAAGCGCTGACCGGCGAAGCACCGAAGGTTGGGGCGGCGAGTCGGGCGTCGAGATCGGCGGTTTCCGCCGCCGTCGCCGCTGATTCGGCGGGCGCCGCCGCGGGCCGTCAGAGCAGGCCGGTCATCATGCCGATGGCGACGGCCGCCAGCAGCGCGGCGACCACCCGCTGCACCGCGACGAGCGTGAGCTTCGGCAGCAGCCGGCTGCCCAGCACCGCCCCGCCGAACGCGGCGGCCACGGCCGCGGCCAGCAGGCCCGCGTCGCCTGGCCGCCAGGCGGCCCGGAGCGACGCGGTGTAGACGGCCAGCCGCGACAGGTCGACCAGGCAGGCGATGGCGGCGCTCGTGGCGACGAAGGCCTCCTTGGAGAGCCCGGCCCGCGCGAGAAACGCCGCGCGGAGCGCCCCCTGCATGCCGGAGAGCCCCCCGAGGAACCCGCTGGCCAGTCCGCCCAGGGGCATCGCAGCGGGCGGAAACGAGAGATCGCGCAGCCGCGGCGTGACCTCGAGCAGCGCGAACACGAGGAGCAGCACGCCCACGACGAGCTTCACCGGGGTGACCTCGATCGTCCGGCCCAGCACCTCGCCCCGCACGAGCGGCGCCGATGCACCGAGGACGTGCAGGAGCCACGCCCCGACGACCGCGGCGGCGACGGCGGGCAGGCCGAAGCGCAGGAGCACCCCGCGGTCGGCGTGCCGGCCCACGAGCAGCATCTTGAAGACGCCGTTGAGCAGGTGCACCACGGCCGTGAGCGCCACCGCCTGCTCGACCGGGACGAACCAGGCGAAGGCCGGGAGGAGCAGCGTGCCGAGCCCGAAGCCCGAGAAGAAGGTGAGCGCCGACGCCGCGCAGGCCACGCAGCAGATGACGACGAACGACACGCCAGGACCTCCGCCGGCCCACTCTACCAACAGCTCGGTAGCAGCCGGTGCGCCCTGGAAATCCAGCGACGCTGCGATGCTGCTGTGCGCTATCGGACAGAATGACGCAGGCGGCGGGGCGTCGGCCGCGCTCCGCAGGCCCCGCACTCTTGTGCCCGTGCGCGTGGGGGGGCATCATCAACGCCCACGTGAGCGAAACGGGTGGAGCGGACGATGCGAGTGCATCGCTAGCGCGTATCGAGGCCGTGAGCACGATGACGACGTTCGACGATTTCGACGCCTGGGCCGACGCCGTGAGCGGCGCCAGCCTGCAGTTGGCCTGCGACGGCGTCGAACGCCGCCGCTGGACGATCGGCATCGTCGATCTCCGCGGGGTCACGCTGCAGGTGGCGAGCGAGGGCGGCGGCAACCTCTGCTACGGAGCCAGCACGCACCCGGGCACGACGCTGTTCGTGCCCCTCACCCACGCCCGGGCGCACGTCGCCAACGGCGAGCCGCTCGACGACGGCTCGCTCCTGGCGATTCCGCGCGGCGCCGACTTCCGGATCCGCGTGCACCGGCAGGCCCATGCCTGGTGCTCGATCGCCCTGCCGGACGACATGCTGAACTCGGCGAGCAGCACGAAGATCGCGTGCGGCGTGGCGGCCGTGGCGCGACTCCGCCGCCTGGCGACCCGCACGGTCGAGGCGCTCCTCGATCAGCCCGGCGGCAGCCCCGCCCACAAGGCCGCGGCCCGGGAGGTGATCGCCGCGGCCGCGGCGTGCCTCAAGCCGCCGCCGGAGCGGCCCGTCTCCGTCGGCCGGCCGCGGCTGGAGCGCACCGACATCGTGCGGCGGGCGATGCAGGCGATCGAGGCGGGCCCGGCCGTGCCGACGGCGGCGGACCTGGCCCGCGACGTGGGCGTGACCAGCCGCACGCTGCTCCGCACGTTCCAGGAGTCGTTCGGCGTGCCGCCGAAGCGCTACCTGATGCTGCGGGAACTGCACAGCGTGCGGCGGAGCTTGATCGCCGGTCGCGCGCGAGAGCAGGCCGTGGCCGACGTCCTCGTGCGTCACGGCATCTGGGAATTCGGGCGGTTCGCCGCCCGGTACCGGCGGCAGTTCGGCGAACTGCCATCGGAGACGCTGCGCCGCGGCCGGGGCTGATGGCCGCGGCCCCCGGCGGGGGACCGCCGACGCGAGGGCGCCCGATCGGGCCGCATCGCAGTACGATATGGCGAGGTCGCGTGGATGTCCGGCCCGGGCACGCGAGACCACCGTCTCCGAGAGCGCCCTCGCATGCCCGTCGTCGTGATCGTGTCGGTGCTGGCCGCGGTCGTGCCGGCCGCGGTGTGGGCCGATGAGCCGGGCGACGAACCGGCGGCCGTGACGTGGCGCGTGGTGAGCGTGCACGACGGCGACACGGTCGTGTGTCTCGACGACCGGAAGGTGCAGCACAAGGTGCGGCTCTCCGGCATCGACGCCCCCGAGATCGGCCAGGCGGTCGGCACGAAGTCCCGCGACGCCCTCCGCGGGCGGGTGCTGCGGAAGTCGGTCGCGGTGCACCGCCGCGGCGAGGATCAGTACGGCCGCACGCTGGCGACGCTGGAGTTCGAGGGCGACGACGTGGCCGAGTGGATGGTCGCGGGCGGCATGGCCTGGCACTACAAGCGCTACAGCGACGACAAGGCCCTGGCGGCCGCCGAGCGGAAGGCCCGCTCCGCCCGCAAGGGGCTGTGGGCCGACGGCGATCCGATGCCACCCTGGAAATGGAGGGCCACCGAGCGCGACCGCAAGGAGGAGTCGAGGGCCGGCTCCAGGCCGCCCGGGGCCAAGCCCGCCTCCCGGTCGGCGGCTGCACCGGGGCCTCGGCGGGCCGCCGCTGTTGTGGGGGCGGACGCCGAATGATAGAACTTTGACGTTCGACTGACTCTCGCGCTGCACGTTGTCCGATCGGGAACTGCGGTGGGTGCTCCGGCGATGGTCGATTGAGTCGATGGTGTTCCGATCCAGTTCCCGAAGTCCCAGAGGTTGATGCATTTATGTCCCGGAAGATTTACGTGGGGAACCTCCCCTGGTCCACCACGTCGGCCGATCTCGAGGCGATGTTCGCCCCGCACGGCGCGGTTCGTTCCGCCGAGGTGATCTCCGATCGCGAGACCGGACGTTCGCGCGGCTTTGGTTTCGTGGAGATGGAGACGGACGACGGCCTGCAGGCGGCGATCGCCGCGCTGAACGGCCATGAGGTCAACGGCCGGCCGCTGACGGTCAACGAGGCCCGCGAGCGCACGCCCCGTCCGGGTGGCGGTGGCGGCGGTGGCTACGGCGGTGGTGGCGGCGGCGGCCGCGGCTACGGTGGCGGTGGCGGCGGCGGTGGCCGCGGCTACGGTGGCGGCGGTGGTGGTGGCGGCGGCTACGGCGGTGGCCGTGGCGGCTACGGCGGCGGTGGCGGTGGTGGCGGCCGTGGTGGCTACGGCGGCGGTGGCGGCGGCGGTGGCCGCGGCTACGGCGGCGACCGCTACTAAAGCCCGTTGCGTTCATTCGCATCGCGCCGCGGGGGCCGGCCCGACAGCGGCCGGCTCCCGCG
>JBJTIV010000243.1:0-3589 GCA_046095145.1 Planctomycetaceae bacterium | reverse complement strand
CCCAGGTAGGGCTTGGCGATCGAGAGCACGTAGTCGTGGGGCAGGTCGTCGGGCAGCTTCACGCCCTGCTCGGGGTTCTCGATCATCCACATCGTGGCGGCCACGACCGAGCAGGCCACCTGCATCGTGGTGGCGTTCTGGTGCGGCACCAGCCGCCGCGACTCCTCGATCGAGAGATCCGTGCCGCACCACCAGCTCGTGAGGGGGTGGCCCATGACGAGCGCGCCGAGGATGTCCGCGCCGCTGGTGATCTCGTCGGTCATGATCCGGATCTTCGACTGCAGCCGGTAGTCGTTGCCGCGCAGTTCCCACAGGCTGGCGATGGCCGCGTCGCAGGGGCAGTAGGCGTAGTGCACCGTCGGACGGTAGACGGTCTTTCCCGCGCCGTCGCGCACCGAGAGCTTCTCGGTGATGCTGAAGGCCTCGCCGTGGCGGACCACCATGCCCACGATCGTGTGGTTGGGCGGCACCCAGCTCACGACCTGCGTGTTGATCCCCATCCGGGCCAGGCAGATCTGGCTCTGGGGGCCGTCGGCGTGCTCGTAGGCGAAGGGGGGCAGGTGCTTTTCGTGCGTGCCCCAGCCCATCTCGGCCGTCGTGGTGCCCTCCTCGCGGAAGCCCTCCACGCTCCAGGTGTTGACGAACTCGTCCACCTCCTTGGGGCGGTCGGTGATCTGCGTGTCGCGCTCACTGCAGTGGATCACCTTCACGCCCAATTCGTGCGCCAGGTGGTTGAAGGCACGGCTCTTGGCGTGCTGGGCGATCCGCTCGGCCTGCGCGCCCGAGAACTTCTTCTCCTCCAGGCAGGCCGCGGCGATGTCGAGCAGGGCGTGCTTCGTGAAGTGGCTGATGAGCCCCGGGTTGGCCCCGTGCTCAAGCACGGCCGTGGGTCCGGGCGTCTTCCAGCCTGCGATCATGCGCCGCAGGTTCATGTGGCGCCAGTAGAGCGTGAGGTGCGTGGGGTGGGCTCCTTTGGCGTGCTCGTAGGGATCCCAGAGCTCCACCGACGTGTTGAGGTAGTTCACGCCGTGGTCGTGGCACCACTGCACGATCTCGCAGCAGTCGATGTTCCAGGCCAGGTCGATGAGGATGTCGCCGGCCGAGACGTGCTTGCCCAGGATCTCGCCGAGGTTGTCGGGCCCCACCTTGCCGCGCACGAAGTTCACGCCCCGCTCGACCCACGGCCGCAGCGACTCCTCGTGGGGCTCGAACTCCAGGATCGTGACGTCCTGCGGCTTCACCTTCACGTGGTCGAGCAGGATGGGGAGCGTGCAGCGGGCGACGGCTCCGAAGCCGACGAACAGGATCCGTTTGTGGAAGTGGAGCATGTCGTGTCCGGCGGTTTCCCGGGGAGTGGCGCTACAGACGCGTTTCTACGCTGCCGCGGCCGGCTTGTTCGGCGGGGCGGCAGTATATCGGGTGGCGGGATTTCGCCGGCGCACTCGCGCAGCGTGACGGGCTCGTCTCCCGAAGGAAGCCCCAAGCGCCAGCGCGGGGAATTCGGGGCGTCACTTCAGCCAGACACCGCGTAACCACACGAGTTCGCCAACCGTATTCCCGTCGCTCGCGCTCCGGGCGGGATGCTGCACGGCAAACCTCGGCTTCGTGCCGAGTTTGCCTTCGCCGGCCTCCGCCGGCTGGTAGCCACCCGGCCCTCCGGGCCTAACGCGTTTCCGTGAGTCGGCGTTGTCTCCCGAAGGAAGCCCCAAGCGCCAGCGCGGGGAATTCGGGGCGTCACTTCAGCCAGACACCGCGTAACCACACGAGTTCGCCAACCGTATTCCCGTCGCTCGCGCTCCGGGCTTCCTGACGGATCAAGAGCGTCGGACGCCGAGGGCGTCGCGAAAGCGAGTGGAGGAGGCGAGGGGTCGCCCGCTGCCCTGAGAGCCGGCGTTGCTGACAAGCGCAGCCCAGGATGGGCGGAGCGCAGGCAGCACCGAGTGAACGAAGGGCAGGATGCCCGCATTGAACGTCCGGCGACGGGGCACGGGCGGCCACTCGCCGGCACCCTCCCAGGAGTGCGGACCCTCACCGCGGCAGCACCCGCGTGCCGTCGGCGACGGTGTCCGGTGGGTAGGCGATCACCTGCTCGCCGCCGGTGAGGCCGTCGAGCGCCTCGGCGTCGCGGTCGCCGCGGCGGCCGGTCGTCACCGGCAGGAGGCGGGCCCGGCCGTCGACCACCGCGAAGACCGCCTCGCCGCCGTCGTGGCGGAAGACGGCCGCCAGCGGCACGAGCACCGCGTCGTGGGCCTCGTCGACCGTGATCGCCGCCTCCACGCGGTAGTCGTCGCCGAGCGCCGGCCCGCCGGCGGGCGGCGGGTCGAGGTCGATCACCACGTTCACCCGCTGCTCCTCCACGCCCAGCGGCGACACCTTCGTGAAGCCGCGCGGCTCCACCACCCGCACCCGGCCCTCGAGCGGCGGCATGCCGTTCCCGGCCGTGACCGCGCAGCGGTCGCCCGGCCGCACCCGCACCGCATCCTCAGACACGAGGTCGACCACGGCCTCCAGGTTCCGCGGGTCGCCCACCTCCACGAGTTCCGCCCCGGCCTCCACGAGCCCCTCGCCCTCGCGGAGCACCCGCAGCACGCGGCCGTCGATCGGCGCGGTGACGGCGAGCCGCCAGGCGTCGGAGCCCGGCTGCGGGTCGGCGTCGCGCGGCGGCCGCGCGCGGACGAGCGCCGCCTGCGTGACCTCCACGAGGTGCTCGGCCACGTGGATCTCCTGCTCGGCCTCGGCCACGTCGTCGACCGCCGTCTTCCAGGCCCGTTCGGCCGCGTCGAGCTCCTCGTGCGTCACGGCCTTGGTGGGATAGAGCTCCCGGGCGCGGGCCAGATCGGCCGCCGTGTATTCCTCCTGCACCCGCGCCCGCGCGAGCGACGCCTCGGCCAGGTCGCGGACGGCCTTGGCCGTCTCCACGCGGGCCAGCGCGTCGGCCTCGGCCCGCGGGTCGAGGAGCGCCGGGACCGGCGGATCGATGGCCGTGACCACGGTCGTGCCCGCCGTCACGGCGTCGCCGGGATGCAGGTCCACGCGGCTCATCCGCCCGGCGAGCGGCGCCCGCACCACGTGCCGCTCCCGGATCCGCGTCACGCCGTCGTCGCCCACGCGGACGGCGAGCGGGCCGCGACCGACCGGCCGCACGTCCACGGGCACAGGCCGCGGCGCGAGCCCCCAGGCGATCGCAGCCGCGACCGCGAGCGTGGCCGCGGCGGCGAGCAGTCGGGAGGGCAGTTGGTGCGCGCTCATGGTCAGTCCCGCGCCTTGAGCACGGCCACGAGGTCGAGCCGGTCGAGCAGCCGGCGGACGAGGCCCGCGGACACCAGCGCCGCGGCGCACACCGTCAGCGCCGCCAGCGCGTAGGTCCGCGGATGCACCACCGCGGGCACCCGGAACAGCTCGGTATCGTAGCCCCACGTCGTCACCGCCACGAAGCCGCGGCCGATCGCGAGGCCCAGCGGCACGGCGGCGAGCGTGAGGATCGCCTGCTCGCCCAGCAGGATCGCCGCCACCTCCCGCCGCGTGAAGCCGAGCACCCGCAGGCTGGCCAGGTCGCGCGACCGCTCGATCACGCTCTGCCTCGCGGTCG
>JBJTIV010000242.1:0-15556 GCA_046095145.1 Planctomycetaceae bacterium | reverse complement strand
GGCGGCCACGGGATCGGTGGCGGCCGGATCGGCCGTGAGCAGCGTCGTGCGCGTGGGCACGAGGGGTCGGGACAGGTCGGCGAAGCGGCCGACGGCCATTGCGGGCGCGGTCGAGACGGGATTCATGAGGTGGTCTGCGGGGTGCATCGGCCGACACCGGGGAGGCCGAGGTCAGTCGACAAAAAGTCTTGCCCGCCCCCCGAGGCCTTCCAGCAACGGTGGAGGAATGGCGGCGCCGGCACCGAGGAGCGCCCCCACGACCGCGCCGCGGTGGCAGTTGTCGCCGCCGCAGCGGGCGTTGGCGAGCACGCCGCCGGCGAAGTCGCCCGCGTGCCGCCACGCGAGATAGAGCGACGCGGGGAACGCGTCGGGGATGTAGCAGGCGGGGCTTAAGATTCCGCCGACCACGGCGCGGTCGGGGCATGTGGCGGGCCCCGTCATGCGGGCCTTCTCCCACGCATGCACCTTCGCCTCTGAGATCCAGTCGCGGCCCTCCTCGAGGATCACGGTCCGCAGGTCCTCGAGCTCGCGGTCTTCGCGAGTGAGCCGCACGAGCATCCGCACGAGAGCGTCGGCCGCCGCGAGCACCTCGTCGTCCTTGTGCGTGAGGCCCACGTGCAGGCGGACGATCCGCCGCAGGTCTGGGTGGCTCGGGCCGAGGCCCGCAACGATCGCCGGCACTGGCACGAGCCCGCCGATGTGGACGTCGCGGACGCCGCAGTTGATCGGCTTGCGACCCGCGCCCAGGTTCGTGAAGAAGTGGCGGTGGTACTCCTCGACGTAGGTGTCGCGGTGCCGGCCCGGCTCGAGCATGAAGGCCACGTAGTGGTCGAGCCACCGCTCGGGATCGTGGTCGCGGTCGCGCCGCAGCACGTGGAAGAGCTCGGCCGCGAGCCGGAAGTTGAGCGTGTTCTCGCCGGCGGCGAGGAACTGGTGGTAATGCACGCCCCGCCGTCCCCAGAACGCCGCCTGCTCGCGGAGGATGTCGACCCGGGGGCTCGGCGGCGTCCACTGCGACCGCCAGAGGATGCTGTCGGCGTGCGGGCTCCGCGGGGCGAGGTAGCGGTCGGCCGAGAGGTCGGGATAGTCGCGGTCGAGGGCGGCGGTGTCGTAGTACCAGTGCACCGGCATGGCGAGCGCGTCGGCGGCGAGCGATCCGGTGAAGGCCGACAGCGCGGCCCGGTCGCGGGGCGGGGGAGCGGGTGCGTCAGCCATGGTGCGGCGAGGTCTCCAGGAAGGCGCGGACGCGGGGTGTCGTGCAGCGGTCGACGATGTCGGCCGCGGGCCCGTGGGCGAGCACGCGGCCGTCGGCGATGAACGCGATCTCGTCGGCCACGCGGCGGGCGAAGCCCATCTCGTGGGTCACGAGCACGAACTGCGTGCCCGCGGCCCGCAGCTCGGCGATCATCTCCAGCACCTCGCCGGTCATCTCCGGATCGAGCGCCGAGGTGGGCTCGTCGAGGAACAGCCGCCGCGGCCGCACCACGAGGGCCCGCAGGATCGCGATCCGCTGCTTCTGGCCGCCGGAGAGCTCGGCCGGCCGCTTGTGGGCGTGCGCCGACAGGCCGAAGCGCTCGAGCGGCTCGCGCACGCGCTCGAGGGCCGCGGCCCGGTCGAGGCCGTGCACGTGGACGAGCGGCAGCAGCAGGTTGTCGAGCGCCGTGAGGTGGGGAAAGAGGTTGAAGGCCTGGAACACCGTGCCCACCGTGCGGCGGTAGGCGAGCAGCCCGGCCTCGTCGCGCGGCAGGGCCACGCCGTCGAAGGCCACGCGACCGGCGTCGGGCACGTCGAGGCCCGCGAGCACCCGCAGGAGCGTCGACTTGCCGCCCCCGCTGGGACCCACGAGCACGAGGGCCGCGATCTCGCCCGTCTCCAGGGCGAGCCCGTCGAGCACCGTGGCGGTGGCCCGCCCGGAGCGGTCCGGGTAGCGCCTCACGAGCCCGTGGATCGCGAGCCTCATGCGGCCTCGTAGCGGAAGCGCCGCTCGAGGAGCCGGGAGAGGCCCGACAGCGGCAGCGTGACCAGGAGATAGCCGAGCGCCAGCGGCACGTAGCTCTCGAGGGTCGAGAAGGTGAACGAATTGACCTCCTGGGCGGCGAGGGTGAACTCGGAGATCGCGATCACGGAGAGCAGCGACGAATCCTTGACGAGCGACACGAGCTGGCCGGCGATCGCCGGGAGCACGATCCGCACGGCCTGGGGCAGGACGACGAGGCGGAACGACTGCGCCGGCGTGAGGCCGATCGCCCGGGCGCTGTCGAGCTGGGCCGCGGGGATCGCGTCCAGGCCGCCGCGGAAGATCTCGGCCATGTAGGCGCCCGAGAAGAAGGCGAGCACGAGCACGCCCACGGCGTAGCGATCGTCGAGCCCGATGGCCCCGGCGACCACGTAGAAGCCGATCAGCAGCTGCACGAGCAGCGGCGTGCCGCGGACGAGTTCCACGTACACGCGGCCGGCGGCCTCCACGAGCGGGATCCGCGACCGCAGCATCACGGCCACGCCCAGCCCCACGAGCGTGCTGGCGACGAGCGCGGCGAGGCTGATGCCCACCGTGACCAGCCAGCCCTGCACGAACTTCTGGCGGTAGTCCCAGACCGCGGCCCAGTTCCAGTCGGGATGCACCCGCAGGCACGCCGCGACGATGCCCGCCGTGAACAGGGCGACGACGACGAGATGCGCGAGCCAGCGAGGCATGGAGACGATGATATCGCGCCGACGCCACGTCGTTCCGACCGATGCGAGAGCCGCGCCCGCCTGCGTGCTCCTCGAAAGATGATTCCCCGAGCTGCAGCGAGCGAAACGGTGAAGCGGCGTGGGCGACCCCGGCGTCATCAGCGCACCGCATTCCCCGCGCTGGCCCTTGGGGCTTCCTCACGGGAAGCGGTGCCTGCGCGCGTCAGAAGACGAAGGGAATGCCCTGCGCCGCGAAGGCGGCCTTCTCGTCGGCCAGGAACTCGTCGCCGAGCCGGTCGAAGCCGCCGGCGGCGCGGAAGGATTCGAGAAACGCGTCGACCTGCCGCGCGAGTGCGTCGTCGCCCTTCCGCAGGCCGACCGCCCAGGTCTCCTCGCGGAAGGGCTCGAGGGCCGCACGCGTGGTGCCGGGATGCCGGGCGTGGTGCCGGTAGACGGAGAGCGCGTCGTAGACGAAGGCGTCGGCCTTGCCCTGCTCGACCTCGAGGACCGCGGCCGACTCCTTGTCGAGCACGAGCAGCCGGGCCCGCGTCAGGTTCATGACGGCCCACTGGTGGCCCGTCGTGCCCTTCTTCACGGCGACCACGCGGCCGGCCGCGTCGAGGTCGGCCGCGGAGCGGACGGGGGACTTCGCGGCGAGGAGCAGGGCCAGGCCGGTGCGCAGGTAGGGCGCGGAGAAGGCGATCGAGCGGCCGCGTTCCGGGGTGGCCGTCATCGAGGAGATGATGCAGTCGATGCGGCCGGTCTTGAGCGCGGGGATGAGGCCGTCGAAGGCGATGTTCTCGATCACCACCTCGCGGCCGAGGTGCGCGCCGAGCGCCTCGGCGAGCCGCACGCTCACGCCGGTGGGGCGGCCCGCGCGGTCGGTCATCTCGAAGGGCGGGTATGAGAGTTCCATCCCCACCCGCAGCGGCGGGCCGGCCGATCCGGCACGGGCCGCCGGGGCGAGCATGGTGAGGGCGACGATCACGCCGGCGACGAGTCGGGTCATGCACGTCATGGACGTCATGGTAGCCCCGGAGCGACACGCCGCGTGGAAGCCGCGGGTGCCTGCGGGGTCTGGGCGAACGGGACGGGCGCGCGGGCGGCAGCCCGGACGACAGCCGCGCCGCCCCGGATGCCGACATTCCTTCCTTGGGGGCGGAACGCCCGTCCCCGTCCCGCCCTCGGAACCGAATCGCCATGCCTCGCTCGCCAGCCCGCGCTCCCCGGCCGCGTCCCCCGTTGTTTCGGGCCCTCGGACTCCGGGAGCCGCCGGAGGCCGTCGACATCGACGGCGAGCGTTTCGTGCGGGAGGAACTCCTCAAGCACGACTCCTGGGCGGCCACGGCCATCTACGCCTCGGCCATGCGGCGGGTCATCTGCAAGTTCAACCGCGAGTCTCCGGTCCTGTTCGTGCCGATGCGCTGGCTGGGCCGCTGGCTCGCGGCCCGCGAGCGGTCGTTCATGGACCGGCTCCAGGGCGTGGCGGGGGTGCCGGCCGGGCTCGGGCCGGTGCGGGTCGGCGGGCGCGTGCTGCCCAACGCGGCGGCGCGCACGTTCGTGGCCGGTCATGCGCTGGCGCACGACGAGCGGGTGGGAGACGAGTTCTTTCCGAGGCTCGCCGCCATCGTGTCCGCGGTCCATGCGCGGGGCATGGCCCATGTCGACCTGCACAAGCGCGAGAACATCCTCGTCGACGAGACCGGCGGGCCGCAGTTGATCGACTTCCAGATCTCGTGGGGCCTGCCTTCCGGCCGAATCGCCGCCGCCTGCGGGCGGCCGCTGCTCGCGCTGTTGCAGCGCTGCGACGACTACCATCTGCTCAAGCACCGGCTGCGGCTGCGGCCCGACCAGGTGCCGGGCGGCGTGGCCGATCTCGTCCGCCTGCGGCCGGCGTGGATCCGGGCCCATCGCCTCGTGGCCGTTCCGTTCCGCACGCTGCGCCGGGGGCTGCTGGCCCTGCTCCGGATCCGCTCCGGGTCCGGCTACGCCAGCAGCGAGGCGTTTCCCGAGGTGGCCCACCGGCTGGCGCCCGCGTCGGCCGCGCGCTGACTCCGCGGCGCCGCTGGGCCGGATCGGCGTTCCGCTGGTATCATCGTGGGCGTTGCCCCACACGGAGCGTCCCCGACCATGGCTGCAAAGTCGGCGCCGACCGCCGCGGTCCCGTCCGCCCCCATCTACACCGGCCCGCTGCCCCACGTGACGACGGTCGAGCGGGTGCCGGTCACGGTCTACGACCAGCCGGGCGAAGCCAGCCGGGCGGTCGCCCGGGAGATCGCCGACCTCGTCGTGACGCGGGCCAAGGCCGGCAAGAAGACCGTGCTCGGCCTGGCCACGGGCAGCACGCCCGTGGGCGTGTACGACGAACTCGTCCGTCTCCACCGCGAGGAGGGCGTGTCGTTCAAGACCGTCGTCACGTTCAACCTCGACGAGTACTGGCCGATTCAGCCCGACGCGCTGCAGAGCTACCACCGCTTCATGCGGGAGCACCTCTTCGACCACGTCGACATCCCGGCGGCCGCGATCCGCATTCCCGACGGCACGCTGCCGCGCGACCGGGTCCTCGAGGCCTGCGTGCGCTACGAGGAGGCGATCCGGGCTGCCGGCGGCATCGACCTGCAGGTGCTCGGCATCGGCCGCACCGGCCATATCGGCTTCAACGAGCCCGGCAGCACCGCCGACAGCCGCACGCGGCTGATCACGCTCGACAGCGTCACCCGGTCCGATGCGGCCGCCGACTTCTTCGGCGAGTGGAACGTGCCCCGTCAGGCGATCACGATGGGCGTGGGCTCGATCCTCGACGCCCGCAAGGTGGTGCTCCTGGCCTTCGGCGAGCACAAGGCGCCGATCGTGCGGAAGGCGGTCGAGGAGCCGGCCTGCAGCCTGGTCTCGGCCAGCGCGCTGCAGCAGCACGCCGACGCCCGGTTCGTGCTCGACTGCGCCGCCGCCGGCCGACTGACCCGCTTCGAGGCGCCCTGGCTGGTGGGGCCGCTCGACACGATCGGTCTGCAGTGGAGCGACAGCCTGGCGCGGAAGGCCGTGATCTGGCTGGCGCTGAAGCTGGGCAAGCCGATCCTCAAGCTCACCGACGCGGACTACAACGAGCACGGCCTGCAGGATCTGCTCTCCGCCCGGGGCCGGGCGTACGACCTCAACATCGAGGTGTTTCGCGCCCAGCAGGACACGATCACCGGCTGGCCCGCCGGCAAGCCCGGCACGCCGCGGAAGCTCCGCTGCCTCGCCGCGGCGGGCAAGGGCCGCACGCCGCGGTCCGAGGAGCATCCCAAGCGGATCGTCGTCTTCAGCCCGCATCCCGACGACGACGTGATCAGCATGGGGGGCACGTTCATCCGGCTCTGCGAGCAGGGTCACGAGGTGCACGTGGCCTACCAGACCAGCGGCAACATCGCCGTCTGGGACGAGACGGCCGACCGCCACGTGGACTTCGTGGAGGAGTTCTGCCGGGCTTTCGACGTGGGCACCATCGTGTCACCCGGCGAGCATTCCGCGAACGAGATCGCCGAGAAGATCCGTGGCTTCATGCGCACGAAGTCGGCCGGCGCGGTGGACATTCCCGAACTGCAGGCCGTGAAGGGGCTGATCCGGCGGACGGAGGCCCGGGCTGCGGCCCGCTACTCGGGCGTGAAGCCGGATCGCATCCACTTTCTCGACCTGCCCTTCTACGAGACCGGCCGTGTGCGGAAGCACCCGATCGGTCCCGAGGACATCGCGATCACGATGCGGCTCCTCGAGGCCGTGAAACCCCACCAGATCTACGCGGCCGGCGACCTCGCCGATCCCCACGGCACGCACCGCGTCTGCCTGACGGCGATCTTCACGGCACTGGAAAAGCTCGCCAACCGTGACTGGGCGCGGGACTGCGAGCTCTGGCTCTACCGCGGCGCCTGGCAGGAGTGGGAGCCCCACGAGATCGAGATGGCGGTGCCGCTCTCGCCCGACGAGGTCGAGCGGAAACGGCTGGCGATCTTCAAGCACGAGAGCCAGAAGGACAGCGCCGTGTTCCCGGGATCGACCGATCCGCGGGAGTTCTGGCAGCGGGCGGAGGAGCGCAACCGGGAGACGGCCCTGCTGTACGACAAGCTGGGCCTGCCGGAGTACGAGGCGATCGAGGGCTTCGTGCTGCACCGCGGCTGACGCGGCGCGGCTGACGTCGACGGGAGACGGGGGCATGCGTGCGACGAGGCTCGTGGCGGCGGTGCTCGCGACGCTCGTGGGGATCGGCAGCGCGGCGGCCGATGCGCCGCCCGCGGGCTTCACGCCGCTCTGCAACGGTCAGGACCTCTCGGGCTGGCGGGGCCGGCCCCACCTCGACCCGCGGCAGGACGCCGAGGGTTCCGCGGCCGAGCGGGCCGAGCGGCAGAAGAGCTGGGACGAGGACCTGGCCGCCCACTGGAAGGTCGAGGACGGGATCATCGTCAACGACGGCAGCGGCGTGTTTCTCACGACCACGCGCGACTACCGCGACTTCGAGCTCCTCGTCGACTGGAAGCTCCTCGATTCCGGCGCCGACAGCGGCATCTACCTGCGGGCGAACCCGCAGGTGCAGATCTGGGATCCGGCCTGCGAGCGGTGCTTCAAGCACGGCTGCCAGAAGGGCTCCGGCGGCCTGTGGAACAACGCCGCCGACTCGCCCGGCAAGTTTCCGCTGGTGAAGGCGGACCGTCCGATCGGCGAGTGGAACTCGACGCGGATCGTGATGCGTGGCGACCGCGTCACGGTGACCCTCAACGGCGAACTCGTGGTGGACGACTGCCCGCTGGCCAACTACTTCGAGAAGGGCGCCCCACTCCCGGAGCAGGGCCCGATCCAGATCCAGACCCACGGCGGCCGGATGCACGTGAGAAACGTGTTCATCAGGGAGTTGCCGGAGCGAGGTGCGGCGTTAGGCCGCTTCAGGGCACGATGAAGCGGAAGCGTTGCTCGCCGCACCGGAAGAAGCAGTGCGCCGACAACGCCACGTTGGAGATCGACACCCAGATCCCGTTCGTCGATGGCTGGGACATGATCAGCCAGGTGCCATCCCGTTGCCGCGCGAGGACGGCGTGCCGGTTCGCCAGCAGCGGGTCGTCGATCTCGATGTCGGCACCTCCTCCCAGCCGGCCGAGCACCGCGCCGCTGCCCCGGATCGGAAAGGCGAGGGCGTCGGGCTTTGTCGACGACTCGATGAGGTTGGGCGAGGCCGACCGGGGAATGTGACCCCCGTCGGCGATCCTGGTGTGCCCGCCGCCGGGCTCGTCACCGCCGCCGGGCCCGAGCGGGTTTCGCAGGTGGAAGCGCCGGGCTCCGAGGATCAGGAGCGCCTTGTCGTGCAGGATCGCCCGCGCGCAGCGGACGAACGTGCCGTTCACACTCGCGATGTCGTGCAGGTGCCATTGCCAGCCGCCGCGCCACGGCGTCCGCCGGATTTCGGCGTGCGAGCCGGAAATCGCCATGTCATGAGGAATGCGCACCGTGCCGCTGGTCCGGCCGATCGCGCACACGCGCTCGCGGATACGATGGTCCTCGCCGCTGTCCTGCGATCCGTCGTCGAGCACGGTCAGCACCGGCACGGGAGGCCGAAGCAGGGGGCGAAAGTCGTGCTGCGGGCTTTCATCGTGGTCCGCCGGCGGCGCGTACCCTTCGGAGAGCCACTGTACGACGCGCCGAGTGGAAGGAAATTGCTCGACTTCCGGATCGGTGTCGTTCCCGTCCGCAGGTTTGCGTTGCTGCGTCATCGCCTCACACGCCGCGACTCCCCTGAGTGACCGATTGTCACTCCCGTGGAGGAGGGGGTCAAGCCCGCTGCAGCGACTCGTCGACGACGGCCACGAGGAAGTCGGCGTCAGCCTCGGTGAGGCACATCGGCGGCTTGATCCGCAGCACGTTGCCCCACAGGCCCCCCTTGCCGATGAGCAGACCGAGGTCGCGGCAGGTCTCGAACGCGCGGGCGCATTCCTCGCGGGCCGGCTCCTTCGTGGTCCGGTCCTTCACGAGTTCCATGCCGAGCATGAGCCCCATGCCGCGCACGTCGCCGACGAGGGAGTGCTTCTGCGCCAGCCGCTCGAGGCCGTTCTTGATCCGCGCGCCCACCCGCGCCGCGTTGGCCTGGATGCCGTCCGCGTCGATCGCCTCGAGCACGGCGCGGCCCTGCGTGCTGGCCACGGGGTTGCCGCCGAAGGTGTTGAAGTGGATCCGCTGGGCCAGGGCCTGGGCGATCTGCGGGGTGGTCACGACGGCGGCGAGCGCCGCCCCGTTGCCGATGCCCTTGGCCATGGTGACGATGTCCGGCACCACGCCCTGCGTCTCGAAGCCCCACCAGTGGGACCCGGTGCGGGTGAAGCCCGATTGCACCTCGTCGGCGATGCACAGGCCGCCGGCGGCCCGGACGTGCTCGTAGGCCGCCTTCAGGTAGCCTTCGGGAAACACGACCGCCCCGCCCACGCCCTGGATGCTCTCGGCGATGAAGGCCGCCACCTTGCCCGGGGTGCCGAACTGGATGAGGTTCTGCACGTCGCCGGCGTACTTGGCTCCGGCCTGGGGATCGTCGTAGCCCCACGGGCCGCGGTAGCGGTCGGGACACAGCGCGTGGTGCACGCCGAACGAGTGGGGCACGTTGAACTTCCAGGTGTGGTGGCTCGTGAGCCCCATGGTCTGCATGCTGCCGCCGTGGTAGCCGTTCCGCAGCGCCAGCACGTCGAAGTTGCCCGTGAAGGCGCGGGCCATGAGGATCGCGAGGTCGTTGGCCTCGGAGCCCGAGTTGGTGAAGTAACAGACCTTGAGGTTGCCCGGCATCCGCGCGGCCAGGTCGCGGGCGTACTCCGCGACGCAGGGATTCAGGTAGATCGTGGTCGTGTGCTGGAGGATCTCGTTCTGCCGGTTCACGGCCGCCACGATCCGCGGGTGGCAGTGGCCCACGCTCACCGTCACGATCCCGCCGAAGCCGTCGAGGTAGCGGCGGCCGGTCTCGTCGTAGAGGTACTGCATGTGCCCCTCGACGATCATCAGCGGCGTCTTGTAGTAGGTGAAGATCGCCGGGTTGACGAACTGCTTGCGGAGCGCCAGCACCTCGTCCTTCGACGGGCCCGCGTAGGGCCGCGGCCGGTGGTCGCAGGAGGGCAGGGCCGGGGCCGTCGTGGTGGCGGTGCTCATGCGGAACCTCAACGAGTGGGAAAGAGCGGTCGCAGGATAGAGTAGAGCACGAATCCGAGGCCGAAGCCCACGAACCAGGCGTAGTCGTAGCCCGCCACGAGCCAGCCCGGGAAGGCGGCCGGGTCCGCGGCTCCGATCCGCACGAGGAAGCCGGGCAGGTTCGGCAGCACGGCCAGCGCCAGGGCCGCGAATCCGACCAGGCTGAAGCCGGCCGTGTAGCGGTAGCACCCGTCGCGGCGGTACAGGTCGGCGACCTCCAGCCGGGTGCGGCGCCAGAGAAAATAGTCGGCGATCATGATGCCCGCGATCGGGCCCAGGAGCGCGCTGTAGCCGATCAACCAGGTGAAGATGTAGCCCGTGGGGTCCTGGTAGAGCTTCCAGGGCATCATCACGACGCCGATCACGGCCGTGATCAGGCCGCCGGTGCGGAAGGAGACGAGCCGCGGCGCCAGGTTGGCGAAGTCGTTGGCCGGCGAGACCACGTTGGCCGCGATGTTGGTGGAGAGGGTGGCCACGGCGAGCGTGACCAGCGCCAGCGCCGAGAGCCACGGCAGGCCGAAGCGGGCGATCACCTGCACGGGATCCCAGATGGCCTCGCCGAAGACCACCGCGGTGGCGCTCGTGACCACGATCCCGATGAAGGAATAGAAGGTCATGGTCATGGGCAGACCGACCGCCTGGCCCACCATCTGGTCGCGTTGCGACCGCGCGAACCGCGAGAAGTCGGGGATGTTGAGCGACAGCGTGGCCCAGTAGCCGATCATCGCGGTCAGCCCGGCGCCGAACACGGGCCAGAACTCGGCCGTGGACTTGAAGGCCGACGGCTGGGCGAAGATCGGCCCGAAGCCCTGCGCCGCCCGCCAGGCCCAGGCCACGAGCGCCACCCCGACGACGAGCAGGAACGGGGCCGAGAGCGCCTCGAGCCACTTGATGGATTCCATGCCGCGCACGATGAACCACACGTTCATGGCCCAGAAGATCATGAAGCAGAGAAACTCGCCCGCCGAGATGCCCAGCACCGGCAGCGGCTGCCGCGCCGCCGGGTCGAAGCCGAGCATCACGGCGGCGGTGGCATGGATCGCCGCGCCGCCGACCCAGGTCTGGATGCCGAACCAGCCACAGGCCACGAGACCGCGCATCAGCGCGGGGATGTTCGAGCCGTAGACGCCGAACGGCGCCCGCAGGAGCACGGGGAAGGGGATGCCGTAGGCCGTGCCGGGATGGGCGTTGAGCGTCATCGGCACGAGCACGATCAGGTTGCCCAGCAGGATCGTGAGCGTGGCCTGCCACCAGTTCATGCCCTGCCGGATCAGGCTCGCGGCGAGCGTGTAGGTGGTGATGCAGACCGCCATGCCGACCCACAGGGCGGCGATGTGGCCCCACGACCAGGTCCGCCGCTCCGGCGGCACCGGCGCGAGGTCCTCGTTCCAGAGCCGGGGATCGGCGGGGAAGGGGGGCGCGGTCATGCGGCCTTGGACAGCGGGATCTCGACGGTGCGTGCCGCCCGCAGCTTCACCGCGGCCTCCGCACGGAGGCGGTCGCGGACGTGCCGCGGCGGGACGACGTTCGTGACGATGCCCAGCCGCGCGAGCCCCTGGATGATGCGGTAGTTGAGGTCGAACTCCCACCACCGCACCTGCATCGACGCGCTCGCCGGATCGGCGTGGTGGTTGTTGTGCCAGCCCTCGCCGGAGGTCAGGATCGTGACCAGCCAGTTGTTGCGGCTCCCGTCGGGCGTGTCGAAGTTCCGGTAGCCGAACAGGTGCGTGAGCGAATTGACCGACCACGTGATGTGCCAGACGGCCACCGTCCGCAGGGCGACGCCCCAGACGAGCAGCGACAGCGTGAGCCGAAGGGCCTCGGTGGTCGGCCCGTACATCGCCATGAACACGCCCCCGCCCACCAGGCCGATGACCACGGCGTGCGCCACGAAGAACACGCACGACGCCAGGGGGATCTTCTCGATCCAGAAGTAGTAGGGATCCCGGAGGATGTCGCGGGCGTAGCGGTCGAAGAGCGAGAAGGTCTGCATGTGATCGCGCTTCTCGTACACGAGCCAGTTCACATGGGCCCAGAAGAAGCTCACGAGCGGCGTGTGGGGATCCTCGCGGTGGTCCGAATGCAGGTGATGGAGGCGATGCCACGCCACCCAGCGGGCCGGCGTCTCCTGGCCGGCGCACATCGCCAGAGTCGCCAGCGAGCGCTCGAGCCACTTGGGGGCGTGAAAGCTGTGGTGGGAAAGCAGCCGGTGGTAGCCGATCGTGATCGCGAACTGGCCGAAGAGCACGATGCCCGCGAACAGGGTCGCGACGCCGATCCAGCTGAACAGCCAGGGCACGCAGGCGAGCGTGGCCGCGGCGTGCACGAGCAGGAAGGTGCCGATGTAGCCGGGATGGATCCGCGTCAGGTCGACGCCCGCCGGGGTGGGCAGCCGCGTGCCGGGTGCCGTGGCAGCGGCGGCGACCGGATCGAGGTCGTCGATCTCCTCGCCGCCGGCGTCGTCGATCTGTGCGATGCGGATGACCATCACGGTTCTCCCTGCCGACGCTGGTTCGCACGGTCGCGTCATGCGGCCGGCCGGGGTCGTCGTCGGGGGATCATCGCAGGCCCCGCGCCGCCGGGGGAGCCCATATTCCGGCCCGCGGCGGACCCGGGCTCCACCCTCCGGAGAAGGGTGTGACGCACGTCGACCGCAGGGAATATCGACCGTTTCGCCGGCAGCGTCCCGGAAAAAGGCCCCGGGCGGCGTGGTCACCGTCGTTTGCCGCGTCGGGTGCTCAGCCGCCCGCCGCGGTCCGGGCCAGGAACCGGCCGCGGCCGACGGTGCCGCAGAACCTCCCGTCGCGGACGGCCACCTGGCCGCGGACGGTCACCACGGCCGGCCGGCCCTCGATCGGGAAGCCCTCGAACGCGTTGTAGTCGACGTTCTGGGTCTGCGTCGTCGCGCTGATCGTGCCGCGATACGCCGGGTCGTAGATGACGAGGTCGGCGTCGGCCCCCGGCTGGATCACGCCCTTCCGCGGCCAGAGGCCGAAGATCTTCGCCGCGTTCGTGCTGCCCACGGCCACGAACTGCTCCGGCGACAGACGCCCGCGCTTCACGCCGTGGGTCCACAGCAGGTTCACGCGATCCTCGAGCGACGGGATGCCATTGGGGATCTTCGTGAAGTCGTCCTTGCCCATCGGCTTCTGCCCCACGAAGTCGAACGGCGCGTGGTCGGTGGCCACCGTGCTCACCAGGCCGCTGGCCAGGCCGTCCCACAGCACCCGCTGGTTGGCCGCGTCGCGCAAGGGGGGCGACATCACGTACTTCGCCCCCTCGAACCCGGGCTTCTCGGCCCACGTCTTGTCGAGCACGAGGTATTGGATGAGCGTCTCCACGAACACCCGCACCCCCCGCTCCCGGGCCGCGACCGCCCGCTCCAGCGCCTCGCGGCAGGAGAGGTGCACGATGTAGACGGTGGCGCCGGTGAGCTCGGCGAACGACATCAGGTGGTTCACGCCCTCGGCCTCCACCCGCGGCGGCCGGCTGTCGTGGTGGGCGTCGGGCCCGGTGCGGCCCGCGGCGAGCAGCTGCGCCTGGAGGGCGGAGACGAGCGTCTCGTTCTCGCAGTGGGCGGTCACGACCACGCCGAGGTCCCGCGCCAGCTCGAGCGTCTGCCAGAGCTCGCCGTCCTCGACGCCGAAGGCCCCCTTGTAGGCCAGGAAGACCTTGAAGCTGCCCACGCCCGCCGCCACGATCTCGCGGAGCTGCGCGGCCGAGTCGGCGTCGAACCGCGTCACGCCGAAGTGAAACGAGTAGTCGCAACAGGCCTTCCCCTCGGCCTGCTTCCGCCACAGCGCGAAGCCGTCGGCATGCGACATGCTCCGCGACGGGCAGACCATCTCGAAGAGCGTCGTCGTGCCCCCGACGAGCGCGGCCTTCGTGCCGGTTTCGTAGTCGTCCTTGGAGAACGTGCCCATGAAGGGCAGGTAGATGTGGGTGTGGGGGTCGATGAATCCCGGAAACACGTGCTTCCCGGCGGCGTCGATCACCTCGGCCCCGGGCGGGGGAGCGATCCCGCGATCGATCCGCGCGATCGTGTCGCCCTCACAGAGGATGTCGGCCGTGTAGCGCGAATCCGCGTTGACGATGTCGGCGTTCTTGATGAGCAGGGACATGATGTGTTTCCCATCGTGAACCCGTGAGTGTAGTCAAGCTGCGGGGAGGGCCGTAGGTGGCGGCGCGGCTCGGGGTTCCCCACACCCTCTCGCCGGACGTTCGCCTCGGCCCTCCTGGCCTCGGCTCTCTGCATGTCCGCTGCGCTTTCGCCCTCCGGGCTGCGCTTGCTCCCATAGCCCGTCTCGAGGGGATGGGGAACCCCTCGCAGGGCATCGCTACCCGTTCGGATCATCGCCGTTTTGAAAACGGATGCAGGAAGGGGCTGCCCGTGCCTGTGAGACGGCGTTGGCGGCAAGCGAAGCCAGGGATGGCGAAGCGTAGCCGGCATCGAGTGAGCGGAGCCCAGGATGGGCGCAGCGAACGTCCGGCGAGCGGGCATGGGCAGCCCCGACCCACCGCTGACGCTGTCACTTGTCGGCCCAGATGCTTCCCTCGCCCATGCTGAACCAGCGGGTGGTCGTTACCTTCTGCTGGGTGAAGAAGGCCACGCTCTCGCGGCCCTGCAGGTGGAGGTCGCCGAAGAACGAGGCGTGCCAGCCGGAGAACGGGAAGAAGGCCATCGGGGCCGGCACGCCGATGTTGATCCCCACCATGCCCGCCTGCACGCGGTGGCGGAACTCGCGGGCGGCCTTGCCGCTGCGGGTGAAGATCGCGGCGCCGTTGCCGTAGGGGGAGGAATTCGCCAGCTCGATCGCGGCGTCGAGGTCGTCCATGCGCACCACGTTGAGGACCGGCCCGAACACCTCCTCCCGCATCGTCACCATGTCCGGCCGGACGTGGTCGAGCACCGTGGGACCCACGAAGAAGCCCTGCGGCGCTGCGGCCACCCGGGTGGTACGGCCGTCGGTGAGCGGCTTCGCGCCGGCGGCGGCGGCCTGCGTGATCAGGTCGCAGACGCGGGACTTGTGCTCGGGGGTGATCACGGCGCCCATCTGGGCGTCGGGATCCCGGTCGGCGGGGCCGACCTTGATCCGCGACACCACGTCGACGAGCGCCGGCAGCACCGTATCGGCGGCCCGGCCGATCGCGATCGCGGTCGAGCCGGCCATGCAGCGCTCGCCGGCGCAGCCGAAGGCCGCCTCGAGCACGCCGGTGGCGGTCGGCGACACGTCGGCGTCGGGCATCACGAGCACGAAGTTCTTCGCGCCGCCGGCGGCCTGCACGCGCTTGCCGGACTTCGTGCCGCGCTCATGCACGTACCTGGCGATCGGGGTCGAGCCCACGAACGACACGGCCTTGATGAGCGGGTGGTCGAGGATCGCGTCGACCGCCTCGCGGCCGCCGTGCACCACGTTGAGCACGCCCGCCGGCAGGCCGGCCTGGTGGGCCAGTTCGGCGATGCGGATCGTCGTCAGGGGCACCTTCTCGCTCGGCTTGAGCACGAACGTGTTGCCGCAGGCGATGGCAATCGGCCACATCCACAGGGGCACCATCGCGGGAAAGTTGAAGGGCGTGATGCCCGCCACCACGCCGAGCGGCTGGCGGATCGAGTCGCAGTCGATCCCGCGGGCGACGTTCTCCGCCGACTCGCCCATCCCGCGATCAAGGCCGTGTCGTTCGTCGGCTCCACACC